>JAZRXB010000208.1:0-5124 GCA_045600005.1 Eubacteriales bacterium
CCTGTGTCTTCCGAGACTGGGGCACTTCGCTTTTTTGCGGAAAACGTCAGCCGGGCGTCTCCCGCTTCGGCGCGAGAAACCCGCTTCGGCATGAGAAACCCGCTTCGGCGCGAGGAACAAAATACGCCGCTTCGGGCATACCCAAAGCGGCGTGCAGAACGATCAGCCGAGCAGCTTTACCAGCTCGGACTTCGGACAGAAGCCGACCGATGCACCGTCGGGCTTTCCGTTTTTGAAAACCATGACCGTCGGAATGGCTTCAATGCCGTACCGTGAGGCGAGCGCGGGGGCTTCGTCGATGTTGACCTTGCCGACCTTGACTTTTCCGGCGTATTCTTCGGCGATTTCGGCGACGATCGGCGCGAGCATCCGGCAGGGACCGCACCAGACTGCCCAGAAGTCGACCAGCACCGGAAGCTCGGACGTTAAGACTTCGCGGTCAAAATTCTGCTCGTTCAGTTGGATTTCTGCCATTTTTCTCTTCCTCCCATTTATTTCCGGGATTCGGGACAGCTGCCGCACGACGAGGGCTGACAGGACGCGCCGCCGCAGTCGGAGCCGTGATGATGCTCGCCGTGATGATCGCAGTGTACATCCGGGTCATAGCCGAGCCGTCCTTCGAGCAGCGCCTTCACCGCTTCGTCGGCACTGCCCGAAACGCCGCCGTACAGCCGGATGCCGACCTGTGCGAGCGCGGTCTGCGCGCCGCCGCCGATGCCGCCGCAGATCAGCGTATCGACCCGGTTCGCCGCGAGAAAGCTAGCCAGCGCGCCGTGTCCGCTGCCGTTTGTGGAAAGGATCACGGATCCGGCAACCGCTCCGTTTTCGATATCGTAGATTTTGAAATACTCCGTGTGTCCGAAATGACCGAAGATCTGTCCGTTTTCATAGGTACAGGCGATTCGTTTCATCAGGATGACCACCTTTTTCTGATATTTGGATCGCCCGGCGCGGCGAAGCAGACAAATGCTTCGGCGACCGAACGATTCCTGTCTGTCTCTATTATACTCCTGCCGGACGGTTTTATCAATGGTCATTTTGAACAAAAACACGCCGGGAATTCTCTTGACAAAACGGCGCGGAACCGTTATAATGAAAACAGTCTGTATTTTTCATGCGGAACGTCCTGCGGGACGCCGCAGTCAATCTGAATGAGGTGAGAAAATGTTTCAATATGGAAAGCCGGAATCGGTTGGGATCTCGTCCGAAGATCTGCTGGGTTTTTACCGGATGCTCGACCGGTATCAGCTTCAGACGCACAGCGTCATCATGGCGCGCGGCGGCGTGATCGTCACCGAATGCTATTACAAACCCTTTGACGAGCGCTTTGAGCATCGGATGTATTCGGTCTCCAAGAGCTTCATGGCGATCGCGGTCGGACTGGCGATGACCGAAGGTCTGCTGCGGCTCGACGACCGCGTGATCGACTATTTCCCGGAGTATCGAAACGAAAATTTCGATGAGCTTTACGCGGAGACGACGATCCGCGATATGCTCACGATGCGCAGCAATGTCGCCGGTATGACGCCGTGGTGGGGCAAATACGACGACCGCGTAAGAGCGTATTTCGAGCAGAGATCGCGGAAGGTTCCGGGGACCAATTTTTATTACGACAGCATGGGGTGCAGTCTGCTCGGCGTTATCGTCGAAAAGCTGACCGGCATGACCTTCCTCGACTATCTCAAGGATCGGGTCCTGCTGAAAATGGGCTTTTCTGCGGAGAGCTATGATATTCTCGCGCCGGGCGGCTATTCGATGGGCGATTCCGGCGTGGTATGTACGGCGCGCGACCTTCTCATTTTCACGAAATTTGTGGCGGACGGCGGCTGCTTCGAGGGAAAACGCTATATCGACGAGCAGTTTATGCGCGACGCGGTATCCGCGCAGTCGGACAATCAGGACAACGGCGGGATCATGGTCCCCTACCGTCAGGGCTATGGTTATCTGATCTGGAAGACGCCTGACGACGGCTTCGCGTTCATCGGAATGGGCGATCAGCTGGCGGTCTGCGACCCGAAGCATGATTTCATCTTTGTCATCACATCGGACAATCAGGGCGCTCCCGAAGCCCGCGCATTGATTTTCCACGAGCTGTATCAGACGGTGATCGACTCGATCTCCGATCATCCGCTTCCCGAAAACGAAGGAGCGTACCGCGCGCTGACCGCCTATACGGAAAGCCGCGCGCTGACCGCTCAGCATGGAGCGGAGACCTCGCCGACCGCCGACCGCGTGAACGGCGTGCGGTACGAGCTGACGCAGAATCCGATGGGGATCGCGGATCTCCGTCTGACGTTTGACGGAGAGGGCGGTACGTTTGAGTTTACACGCGGCGGCGTAAAGCGCGTTCTTCCGTTCGGTCTCGGCCGGAACACGGTCTGCCCGTTCCCGGACGACCGGAGAGCGGGTCTGACCGCGAGCGAGATGATCGACGGGACCTATCGCTGCGCGTCGTCCGGCGCGTGGACGAATCCGGACGGTTTTCTGATCCGCGCCCAGATCATCGACACCTATTTCGGACGGCTGAATATCCGGCTCGGCTTTAAGGACGAGCGGGTCTCGGTCGAGATGACCAAGAGCGGACAGTATGTACTGGAAGGATACGCCGGTTACGCAGTCGGCAGAGCGGCGCGCTGAGTTTACCGTCCCGGTTTGGAGAACTGCGGCGGTACGGCGTCCGTGCCGAGCTGTCTGCCGCAGTTCGGACAGAAATTGGCGGTGAAGTCTTCGTATATGGAGATCCACCCGCAGGACGGACAGCGGCAGGGACGCGGCGAGCCGCATTCCGTACAGTATCTGCCGCTGCATTCCGTTCCGCACCGGCAGAACCAGACGGCATTCAGATCGTCTTCGGCACGGAACGGCGCGTCGTTATTCGCTGTGCTGCGGAGGATGAGGAAAGCAAAGATAAAGAGCGCGAGCGTAGTGAGAAAGAACATCCCGAACCAGCCGTCGATCGTTGCGAAAAAATCATAAACGGCGTGCGCGGCGGCGGGAAGGAGGAACGCTCCCCATTTTTCACCCGTCCCGCTTCCGTGAGCCTCACGTTCTTTCTGAGCGGCCATACCGTACATCCATCCCATCAGGACGGCGAAGCTCGCGTGTCCGGGGATCGAGGTGAACGCCCGAACAAAGCCGGTTCCGATGCCGAACGACGCGACGTAGCAGACATTTTCGCAGAGCGCGAATCCGAGCGAGACGAAAACCGCGTACACAATGCCGTCAAACCGGCAGTCAAACGCCCGGTTCCGCCACGTCAGGAGATACAGAATGGCGTATTTGACGCCCTCCTCATACAGCCCGACCATGAGGTTGTCCGCGATGATGTAAGCAAGGGAATCTTCCGCCAGAGATTCGAGAGGGATCTCCGCAAACGCCCCGATGATCAGAGCGGGAAAGATACCGGCGCCTCCCAGAACGGCGAGTCTGATCAGCAGCCGGATCGGCTCCTTTTCCAGCCGGTCCTGGCGATAAATGTAAATAAGCAGGATGATCGGCGGCAGAATCGCCGTCAGAAAACTGATCGTGTCCATAGAATCCTTCGTATATGTCGGAAACGGGGTCCGACTGAAATGGGTGATATGCGGGTTCAGTCCGCGCTGTCGTCCAGAGTGTCGAAGAAGCGTTCGGCGATACGGCGGAACTTTTCGGCGATGTCCTCATAGTCGTCGTCCGACAGATACAGGTCGGAATCGCTGACCGGGATGCTCAGCGTGAAGACCGGGTTCCTTCTTTCGTATTCCGAAAAGGTTTCGAGCGTCCAGCCCTGCTGTTCGGCGAGATAACGGGTCAGACAGAAGTCAACGCTGAACGGATGACCCTTCCGGAACGGTTCCGCAGAAAGAGACGACTGTACGGAAGAACAGCTGAAAAAGAAACTGACGTGACCGACGCTGTTTTCGCACTGAATGCTGACGGATCTGTATCGTGAGACGGCGAGCGTCGAAAAGAGCAGCATCAGCATGACTGACAGAAAGGCATAAGGACGCAGGGCGAAACCGGCTATGATGTCGGGCATATGCCATGCGACCTGGATCGAATGGCGGTCAAGGAGGCCGGCGAGCTCCCTGCGGAACAGGCGGATCAGATAATCAAAGCTCATCGGCGTCACGCAGCTGACGCTTCCGAACAGGCTGTTCATACTGAGACTGCGAAGCTCACTCAGCAGCTTTATGCGCTGCTCGGCTGAACCTTTTTCGACTGTCGAACGCAGCAGGTGTCCCAGCGCGATCTGCATTCCGGTGAAATCGGTGTTCCGGCTGAGCGGAGAGACACAGAGCTCGTAAATGCTGACGTCGAAACTGCACGCCAGAAGGCAGTCGTTCTGTCGGGAGGAGATGCGGAACAGCATGGCGGGGAACTCCACATCCGCCAGATTGATGCTGCCGACGCGGAAGCTCATCGTGCTGTCCTGAACGCTCTGCCATATGTCGTCGGAGACAAAGCTGTCCATGATCATGCCGACATGGGGGTAGTTACTGTACAGCATCGCTCCGCTGCTTTTCAGCAGGAGCTTTTTCTGACAGCTGAAAACGTATACCGGCGTTGGGACAAGGGACAGCATCAGCGGCAGAACGCTGAACGGATGATGATTCTGTTTGGAAAATGCGTCCGGTTCCACGATCAGACTTCCTTTCTCAAACGGATGTTTATTTAGTATAGGGTATCATATTAAAGCGGGGTTGTCAATGCTTTTTTCAAAAAAATGTCGGATTTGCGGGAATGACCGTTTTTTCGGCATCACTTGACATCAAAACGGCGGTCTGATATAATAATATCAGACTGCGGACGGAGACAACCGGTCTGTGCGGCCGTGACGGCATAGTGTATATTCAGACGGAAGGAACGGCAGCCCCCCCCTTCCCTTACGGAGAAATAGTCGATTGTAAAACTTCGTTTTACAATCGGTACTCGCGCTTATCGCCGCTGACAAAATTTATTTTGTCACCTATCCCCGATAATATCGGCGCGAGGGCTCGCCCCGGCTCGCCTTAGAGGTGTTTTTATGTCGGCAAAGCCGACATAAAAACGGATTTCATTATGGTTACCTCTAAAAATTCAAATAATCCGTTGAAAAACAAAACGCGATACCCATAGTATCGGGGTTTGTTTTTCTTCCTCATG
>JAZRXB010000209.1:0-2560 GCA_045600005.1 Eubacteriales bacterium
CGAAAATTCCGGGAAAGGACGGGTCCTGCCTTCTTCGGGAAACGATCCGGCAAGGCAGGCGGTCAGCTCGATGAGCTTCGCCGTCAGCAGGCAGTCTGCCGCTTCGCCATGCATGAGATGGGTCTCGTAAAGCACGGGCAGAAGCTTTCGCAGCGGTTCCGCGTCCGGGTCGTCCGCACCGATGCGCACACGGAACGAACGCTCGCCCGCCATCACCGAACGGACGATCTGCGCGTAACCAGCGGGCAGGACGGGGAGCAGATATGTCGGGTCATAAAGCAGACACCGGAAATGCGGCTGCAGCCCGTCCTCCCGGCGGACTTCGCAGGAATGCGGAGTAAACGGATTGACGATCAGGATCTCGTCCCGCCCGACCGAATAGCGCTCTCCGTCGATCATGGCGTGCAGAAGCGAATCGATCGGCATCAGGATCTCGATCGGGCGGTGGATATGCGTTTCACCGCAGAACAGGGCGTCGGCTTTCGACGAGGTGAAATCGCGCGTCTGAATAAAGGTGTGCATCGGGATTCCGCGCCAGCTTTCGATGTAAAACTGTCCGACTCTCATGAAAACACCTCCTTATTCTTATGATACGCCGGATGAAGTCAATATTCAAGCGTTATTTTGTAAATAATGTCAAACCGAGACAAATTTCGGGCAAGCGTGGGCATGGAAAATCAAAGCGGCGCGTGTTATAATAAGTCTGCCTTCCGGGGAACGCCGCATCCCCGGACAAAGTGCGTTTTTGAAAAAGGGGGTATTTTCATGAAATCCATTCGATGCGCAGCCGCGCTTCTCTGTCTCACAGCGATCCTCGCGTCCTGCGGGGAGACCGCTCTGCCGCCTGAGGAAACGACGGCGGAGGTTTCCTCCGCGCCGGATGAAACCGAACCGTCCCGCGAAAACGAAAAAAGCTCGCTGCCCGATGATCTTGATTTCGGCGGCGAGACCGTCACGGTCCTGATGCGGAGTGAGGAGGACTACGCGCGTGAATTTTCTGCCGAAAGCGAAAACGGCGACGTTGTGAACGACGCGGTATGGCGGCGGAACCTCGCGGTTCAGGAAAAGCTGAACGTGAAGCTCGAAACCATCGCGCGCCCCGGAAGCTGGGGCAAAAACACCGCGTTCATCAACCAGCTGCGCAGCGAGGTCATGGCGGACGCGGCGGAGTTCGATGTGATCGCCTATTACGCCTACTGCAACTCACAGCTTGCAGCCGAGGGACTGCTCACCGAGCTGTCCGACCTTCCGTATGTTGACGCCGATCGTCCGTGGTGGAGCAGTCTGATCGTCGAAAACGGAAAGACTTACGGGAAAAATTACCTGCTGTCGGGCGACATCGTACTGTCGAACGCTTTTGAGCGGGTCACGCTGTTCTACAACAAGGAGCTGGCGGCGGAGTGGAAGCTCGACGGGCTGTACGACATGGTGTTTGACGGCACATGGACCTTTGAAGCGTTCCGCACGATCGTGAAGGATATCTGGCGCGACCTGAACGGCGACAGCGCGGTCGACGCGGGCGATTTCTTTGGCTATGAGGGGACGGCGTATCTGTACGACGCCTTTGTCGCCGGGATGGATGTGAAGCTGACTGAACCGGCGAAGGACGGCGGCTGGGACTGGTGTGTCTTCACCGAACGGAACACGGAGATCGTCGACCGCGTGAACAGTCTGCTGACCGAAAAAGGCGTGAATTTTACCGACGCTTCGAACGGAACCGATATCACGAATTTCGTTGAAGGAAAGGTGATCTTCTCGACCGAGCTGCTTTCGTTCACCGAGAAGCTGCGCGACATGAAGGCGGATTACGGCATTCTTCCGATGCCGAAGTACGATGAAAACCAGAAGGAATACTACACGATCACGCGCGACAACTACTCGCAGGTCTGCGTTCCCGTGACCTGCCGCGACTTAAAAAAGGCGGGCGCGTTCCTCGAATGCGCGGCGGAACAGTCGTACAAGACGGTCACGCCGGCGTACTACGAGCAGGCAATGAAGACGAAATACCTGCGTGACGACGAATCCTCTCGCATTTTCGACCTCATCATCGCGGGCGAATGGCACGATTTCGGCGAGATCTACACGCTGCCGCTCGGCGGAACGGGCGCGTCGGGCGGACCGATCTGCATGATCCGCGCGGCAATCATAAACGGCGGTTTCGCGTCGCTCGCGGCGTCGATGCAGCCGACGATGGACGAACGGCTCAGTAAGCTGCTCGACGATCTCGAAAATCTCGCCTGACGGATTTTCGCCGATATTCCGGGTCGGAAACGTCGCACGGCTTTCGGAAGCCGGCATGATATGCGCAAAAAACAAACAGGAAAAAAGCCCGCTGCGGCGGGCTTTTTCCTGTTTTGGCGTCAGGCGGCGGATACGCTTCCGCCGCTTCCGACGCGCGCTTTTCCGTTGACGGCGGATACGCTTCCGCCGTTTCCGACGCGCGTTTTTCCGTTGACGGCGGATACGCTTCCGCCGTTTCCGACGCACGCTTTTCCGTTGTCGGCGGATACGCTTCCGCCGTTTCCGACGCGCGTTTTTCCGTTGACGGCGGATACGCTTC
>JAZRXB010000210.1:0-6318 GCA_045600005.1 Eubacteriales bacterium
CCCTTGGCTATGCGCGTCCGCCGAAAAGGAGAGATACGGCAGTAAAGTCCGGCGGCGCGGACAGTGTGAACTCCGCGAACCGGCGGACGGCGCAAACGGCGCGAACCGGCGGGCGGCGCAAACGGCGCGGGCGGCGCGAACCGGCGGGCGGCGCAAACCGGCGCGAACCGGCGCGTCGGCGCAAACCGTCGCCCACCTCCCGCCATGTTCGGAAATCTTAAAAAATTGTTCGAATATCCGATTTACAAAAGCGGAAAAACGTGCTATAATAGGGTCGTACCGATGAAAACAGACCGCGGCGCGCCCGGCGCGGAACGGTCGATCAACTGAATCTTCCCGGAGGTCACTCGCTTCATGGACATTTTCGGAACCATCCTTCAATATAAACGCTTCGCCGTTCACGACGGCGACGGCATCCGCACCACTCTCTTTCTCAAGGGCTGTCCGCTCTCCTGCAAATGGTGCCACAATCCCGAAGGCATCGGCTTTGTGCCGGAGCTTGCCTGTCTCGCGCATAAGTGCATCGGCTGCGGCGAATGCGCCGCCGTCTGCCCGACCGGCGCGCAGAAGATCGGCGATGACGGTCACACCTTCGACCGCTCGCTCTGCGCCGCGTGCGGAAAATGCGCCGACGCCTGTCTCGGCGGCGCGCTGACGCTCTACGGGCGCAAAGTCTCCGCAAGGGAAGCCGCCGACACGCTGCTTCTCGACCGCGATTTCTTCACCGAATCGGGCGGCGGCGTCACGCTTTCGGGCGGCGAACCGCTGATGCAGCCCGAATTCACCGCCGAGGTCTTCCGTCTCTGCCGGGCACAGGGCGTTTCGACCGCGCTGGACACCTGCGGATACGCGCCGCGCCGCGCGCTCGATCTCGTGCTTCCCTTCACCGACAAGGTGCTGTTCGATATCAAAGCCCTCGACAGCGCCGTCCACGAAGCCTTCACCGGCAGACCGAACGCGCTGATCCACGAAAATCTTCGTTATATCAACAGCCTTCACGTCCCGACCGAGATCCGCATCCCGCTCATCCCCGGCGTCAACGACGGCGAGAGCGGAGCCATCGCGGACTTTTTAGCGCCGCTCGACTGCATCACGGCGGTGCGCATCCTGCCCTATCACAAATACGCCGAGACCAAATACGAATCGCTCGGAAAGACCTACGCCGGAAAGGACTTTGAAACGCCAAGCCGCGCCGCGCTCGAAGCCTTCGCCGCGCCCTTTGCGCCGCGCGGCATCCGCGTTATCTTTTGACCGAAAGGAGCCGCCATGCTGTTACCCTACACCTTCACTGCCGACCGCGCCGCCATCGACCGCGCGCGCGACAACATCAAATACGAACCCGACACCGGTCTGTCCGCCGAGGAAGTCCGCGCCGCCTGCGAAAAGATCGCCGCGTCCGCGAAGACCCGCGCGCGCGCCAGAGCCGAAATGCTCGCGTTCATCCTCGAAAACGCCCGCATCGAGCTGACCCCAGAATCGCTCCTTGCCGACCGCGTGGACCCCTGCAATATCACGAATATCTACCGTAACAAATGGGCGGGCGTCTACCGCGAGACCTTCGGCGGGCTTCTGTCCTCCACCGACGACGGCAACCGCTTCGGCGCGTACTCCGGCACCGACGACTTCGGTCACACCTGCCCCGACTGGGAAGCTCTGCTGACCGACGGCATCCCCGGCGTTCTGAAACGTCAGGAGGAAGCCCTCGCCGCCGCCGACACCGACAAAAAGCGCGACTTTTACTCGTCGTGCATTCTGGTCTGGCGCGCTATCATCAGACTGCTGAACCGCTTCGCCGACAAGGCCGAATCCTGCGCCGCCGACTATCCGACCGCGAAGCTGATGGCGGAAAGCCTTCGCGCCGCCGCGACCCGTGCGCCCCGGAACCTGCTCGAAGCCATGCAGGTCACGGCGGTGATCTACCGTCTCGGCACGCACGTCGAAAACTGCCCCGTCCGCTCGCTCGGACGGCTCGACAAGCTCTATCTGCCCTTCCTGTCGGACGACGCGAAGGAAAACGAGGAGCTGTTTCGCTACTTCCTCGACCGCTTCAACGACAAATACATCGGCGCGAACATCCCGTTCACCATCGGCGGCGAGGATATCGCGTCGGACAGCCGCATCGAAGCGCTCGACCTGACGATCCTCAGGGTCTACGGCGAGCTTGACGTCATGAGCCCGAAGATTCAGGTCCGCGTCGGCGAGCATACGCCGCAGAGCGTGATCGACAAGGTGCTGGATCTCATCCGCGGCGGCTCGAACAGTCTGGTTTTCTGCAACGACCGGGTCGTCATCTCGTCGCTCGTGCGCAACGGGCATACGCTCGAGGACGCGCGAAACTACGTCATGATCGGCTGCTACGAGTCCTCCACGATGGGCAAGGAAGCCGCCTGCACCTGCTGCGGACGCATTTCGCTCGCCAAAGCGGTCGAGTGCGCGATGAACGGCGGACGCGACCTGCGCACCGGCACGCAGCTCGGACCGGTCTGCCCGACCGATCACGAAACCTTCGACGGGCTTTTAGAAGCCGTGAAGGGACAGCTCACGTATTTCGCCGAAAGATCCATCGCCCGCACGACCGCGATGGAGACGCTCTACCCCGAAGTCAGCTGCGCGCCGATCCTGTCCGGCTCGATGCGCTGCTGCATGGAGAGCGGAAAGGACGTGTACGAGGGCGGCGCGGTCTACAACTTCTCGTCGATCAACATTTTCGGCGCCGCCACCGCCGCCGACTCGCTCGCCGCGATCAAAACGCTCGTCTATGACGAAAAGAAGCTGACGCTGCCAGAATTCAATGAAATTCTGAAAAACGACTGGGAAGGTCACGAAAAGCTGCGCCTTCTCTGCAAAAACAAAATGCCGAAATACGGCTGCGGTATCGAATGGGTCGATAAGCTCGCCGCCGGGCTGACGAGCCACACTGCGGCAGAGGTCAACGGCAAGCCGAACGGACGCGGCGGCTCCTTCCGCGCGGGCGCGTTCTCGATCGACTGGCGCTTCGACTACGGCAAGAAGACCCCCGCCACCGCCGACGGACGGCGCGCGGGCGAAACGCTGTCGAAGAACTTCTGCGCGTCGGATTCCGCCGACCGCGAGGGCGTGACCGCGATGATGCAGAGCTGCTGCACCTTCAACGGCACCGAGCTGTCGAACGGCGGCGTGCTGGACGTCGTACTGCACCCCACGGCGGTCGCGGGAGACGACGGACGGGACGCGATGCGCGGACTGTTAAAAACCTTCCTTCGCCGGGACGGCTTCGCGGTCCAGTTCAACGTGCTGGACCCGGCGGTGCTTCGCCGTGCGCAGACGGAACCGGAGAAATACGCGACCCTGCAGGTGCGTCTGTGCGGCTGGAACGTGTATTTCGTCAACCTGAGCAGAACGGAGCAGGACGAATTCATCCGCCAGTCGGAGCAGGCATAAGCCGGTCGATTCAGGCATAACAGGAAGGGGAGCCGGACGGCTCCCCTTCTCTTTTTCTCGTTCGGCGTGACCGGTCGGAACACCCGACCTGCCGATCGTTCAGTAATTATTCCGTGATTTCCGTGATTTCCGCGATTTCAGCGGCTTCCGCGTTCTCCGCGGTCTCAGCGACCTCCTCGGTCTCGGCGTTCTCCGCGATCTCGGCGTTCTCCTCGGTCTCGGCGTTCTCCCCGGTCTCGGCGTTCTCCGCGGTCTCGGCGTTCTCCGCGATCTCGGCGAACGAAGCGTTGACCGTGATATTGCTCATCACCATGGTGAACTGATATTCGGTCTCGCTCAGTTTTTCATACGCAAGCTCATTGCCGTCCGCGTCCACAATGGACAGCGCGTCGAGCGCATAGCCATCGTCCGGCGCGACCGTGACCGTGATCGGACGACCCTTGACCGATGCGCTGCGGCTCACTTCGACCTTGCCGTTCTCGGTTTCAGCCGCCTTGATCTGACGTAAGAACGAGAACAGACTGATGCCGAAGCCCTTCTTCTCAGCCGCCGCCGTGCAGACTTCAAGATTGTCGATCAGCAGGCTGTCCTGATCGGTGCAGTTGTAGTGACGGAACGCAAAGTATGCCGTCTTGTTTTCAAAGCCGGTCACATCATAGGTGAAGAAATTGTTTCCGTTCCAATAAACCGTGACTTCCTCGTCCGAAACCGGGACCATCGCGCTGATGTCAGGCGTTTCGCCGGCGTAAACCATGAAATGCTCATTCGGAGCAGTTGGCCAGGTTCCCCACGCATAGAAGGAGATCGTGGTCGTGTCTTTCAGCTCCAGAGCGGGCATGATCGCCCAGTTGTCCGGGTATCTGACGCCATACGTCCACGAAGCGGATCGCAGGGAATAACCCAGCTCAGCATACCATTCACTGCTGATGTAAGTCCCGCCAGCTTCCGTGGATTCCCAGCCGTATCCGTCGCCGTCCGAGTCGATCAGGGTCCAGCCGGACAGCTGACTCCGTTCGTTGAAATCATAGAACGCGATCTGTTCGGGCGCAGCCGCGGAAACCGAAACGGTCATGCCGGCTGCCATCGCCGCCGCCAGAAGAAACGTGAACGTCTTAGTAGTCATTTTCATAAAGAATTCCCCTTTCGTTTTGCGAGAAATGAGCATATACACCTGTTTGTATTGTAACACATCATTCCGTTTGTTTTGTTAACTGATTATGAATTTTCTGTTAATCCGTCCCATTTGACCCGCGCCGCCCGATAAAATCCGCCGGACGCTTGACATCCGCCGCCCGCTGATGTATAATGAAAGCAACTGATCCGAAACGGAGGGACGCCATGCCGAACGCCGTCGAAAAAACCATGCTCATCCTCCGCGCCCTGTCCGACGGCAGGGGAAAGCCCGTGACGCTCGCTTCGCTTTCCGAGCGGACCGGCTTCAATAAAAGCACGGTCTCGCACATCTTAAAGCCGCTCTGCGCCGGGCGGTACGTCACGCGCGTGTCGCACAGCGAGGGCTATCTGATCGGTCCGGAGCTGCACGTGCTGACGCGCTACGGACGCTACGGCGAGGAGCTGGTCAGCGTCTGCCGCCCGATCCTGCTGCACCTCAACCGTCAGACCGGCGGGACCGCGGTGCTGGCGGTCGTGCGCGATTCGTGCAAATACATCCTCGACCACGTGGAGGGCGGACTGCGCTACTCCGACTCGGACGCGAGCATTCTGGAGGACGACCTCTACCGGACGGTGACGGGGCGTGCGATCCTGTCCGCGATGCCGGTCTGGGAAGCGCTGGACGTGTACGAAACGCTCGGCGCGCCGAAGAAAGCGGACTGGGAGGAGGTCACTGACCGGGAGAGCTTTCTGGCGGCGCTCGAAAAAATCCGCGCGGCGAAGGTCTGTCACGCGGAGATCACCTCCTCGGCGCGCGCGTACAGCTCGTTCGCCGTGCCGATCACGGCGGTGGGACGCTGCGTCGGCGCGCTCGGACTGGTGCTGGTGCGAAGCGCGGACGAGCCGCCGCCCGAAGAAGCGAAGCTCGCCGGACTGACCGCGCTGATGGAGCGCTGCCGTCTGGAAACCGAGCGAAGGCTCCGCTTCGAGCCGCCGCAGCCGAACGGGTAATGCTGCCCGTTTGCCGGACGCTCGCCCACACGCCGGACGCTCGTCCACACGCCGGACGCTCGTCCGCTCGCCGGACGTTCGACCGCTTGCCGGACGTTCGACCGCTCGCCGGACGCTCGACCGTTTGCCGGACGTTCGACCGTTCGCCGGACGCTCGACCACACGCCGGACGCTCGTCCGCTCGCCGGACGCTCGTCCGCTTGCCGGACGCTCGTCCACACGCCGGACGTTCGACCGCTCGCCGGACGCTCGACCGTTTGCCGGATGTTCGACCGCTTGCCGGACGTTCGACCGCTCGCCGGACGTTCGTCTACACGCCGGACGTTCGACCGCTTGCCGGACGCTCGACCGTTTGCCGGACGTTCGTCCGCTTGCCGGACGCTTACCCGCACACCCCTGTCACGACCACTGAACACCACCGAACGACTATATATAATGACTATATATAATAAGGAAGGAAACTATCATGAAAATCACCGGTATCGACATTCTCGGAAGACTTCCCGACCCGTTTTTATGCGGCGACGGCTCCCGCGTGACCTCGCCCGCCGACTGGGAAAAGCGCCGCGCCGAGCTGTTCGCTCCCTGCGTCGACCTCCAGTACGGCGGAATGCCGCCCGAACCCGAATTCGTCGAACTGCACCCGACCTACGCCGCGCCCGGCACAAAGTTCCGCACCTACCGCGTCACGACCGGCAGACGCGCGCACCCGGTCAGCTTCCAGCTGCTCGTCCACTGGCCCGAAGCGCCGAAGCCGGGCAGAAAATAAGTCGG
>JAZRXB010000211.1:0-2908 GCA_045600005.1 Eubacteriales bacterium
GTCCGTCAGGCAACTGAACGTTCGGCGGTTATACGTTTGGCGGCGGCTGTACGTCCGGCGCAAAAACTGTACGTCCGGCGCAAAAACTGTACGTCCGGCGCAAAAACTGTATGTCCGGCGCACTGTCGAACGCCGTCTCCCGCGTCTTTCCGCGCAAAAAACTCCGAAAGGAATCCCCCGATGTTTGAAAAACTGTCCGAAACCGAAACCAATTACGAAAAGATCGCGTCACAGCTCGCCGAACCCGAAACCGCCGGCGACCCCGAACGCTTCGCAAAGCTCATGAAGGAGCATAAGCGTCTGACGCCCATCGTCGAAGCCTTCCGCGCGTGGAAAAAAGAGGGCGAACGGCTCGCCGAAGCCGAAGCGCTGCTCTCCGACAGCGACCCGGCGCTCGCCGAGCTTGCCCGCGAGGAGCTGGAAGAGGCGAAGGAAGCGCTTCCCGAGCTTGAACAGCAGCTGAAAGTTCTGCTTCTGCCGCACGATCCGAACGACGACCGGAACGTCGTCATGGAGATCCGCGGCGGCGCAGGCGGCGAGGAAGCCGCTCTTTTTGCGTATGTCCCCTACCGGATGTACACGATGTACGCCGCCGCCGTCGGCTGGAAATGCGAGCTGGTCAGCGCGAACGAGACCGAGCTGGGCGGCTTCAAGGAGGTCGTCTTCCTCATCGAGGGCGAAGGCGCGTACTCCCGGCTGAAATTCGAGTCGGGCGTTCACCGCGTCCAGCGCGTCCCCGTCACCGAGGCGCAGGGACGCATCCAGACCTCCACCGCGACCGTCGCGGTCCTGCCGGAGGTCGAGGACGTTGAGGTCGAGATCAACCCGAACGATCTCGAGATCGAAACGATCAAGTCGAGCGGCGCGGGCGGTCAGCACGTCAACAAGACCGAATCCGCCATCCGTCTCCTTCACAAGCCCACCGGCATCGTCATCGAATGTCAGGACGAGCGTTCGCAGTTCAAGAACCGCGACAAGGCGATGAAGTTATTGCGCACGAAGCTCTACGACCTCAAACAGGCGGAGCAGGACGCGAAGATCGCTTCGGAACGGAAAAATCAGGTCGGGACCGGCGACCGGAGCGAACGCATCCGCACATACAACTACCCGCAGTCCCGCGTGACCGACCACCGCATCGGACTGACCCTCCACTCGCTCGAATCCGTGCTGAACGGAGATCTCGACGAGCTTCTCACCGCGCTCGCCACCGCCGACACCGCCGCGAAGCTCGCCGCGGGGACCGAAGCGAACGCTTGAGGATACGCTGATCAAATCGGGATTTCGGCGGAAAAATGCTGGAATATATGGTATTTTTTCGCCGAAATCAACCTTATTCAGCGTTACCTTAACCTCCTGATCACGGGAGGATTTTCCGGAAAAGGGGAGAATTTCCCGCGTTTTCCGGCAGATCCGTCTATCCGAAACAGACGAAAACAGGAACATGAACACGATTTTCAGAACGATCACCGCCGACGAAGCCGCCAACCGGCGCATTTTTGATGAGGGCGGCGAGATCATCCGGCGCGGCGGGCTGGTCGCGTTCCCGACCGAGACGGTCTACGGACTCGGTGCGAACGCGCTCGACGCCGAAGCCGCAAAAAAAATCTACGCGGCGAAGGGAAGACCCTCCGACAATCCGCTGATCATTCACATTGCTTTTATTGAAGACGCCGAAAAATACTGCGTCGTGAACGACGTATACCGTCGTCTTGCACAGGAATTTCTGCCCGGCGCGCTGACCGTCGTGCTTCCGAAGCGCGACTGCATCCCGAAGGAGGTCACGGGCGGACTTGACACGGTCGCCGTCCGTCTGCCGTCCGACCCGAACGCGCGCGCGCTGATCGCGGCCGCCGGCGTTCCGATCGCCGCGCCGAGCGCCAACCGTTCGGGGAGACCCTCTCCGACGACCGCCGCTCACGTCGCCGAAGACATGGACGGACGCATCGACATGATCATCGACGGCGGCGAATGCGCCATCGGGCTGGAATCCACCATCGTCAGGATCGACGGGGAACAGCTGACCGTCCTGCGTCCGGGCGGCGTGACCGTCGAAATGCTCGAAACCGTCTTTCCGGGCGTGCGGCTCGACAAAGCCGTCACCGAAAAATTAAAGGAAGGCGAGCGTCCGCTCGCGCCCGGCATGAAATACCGCCACTACGCGCCCGACACGCGCGTCGTTCTCGTGGACGCGGACGACGACGGCTTTTTCGCCTTTCTCGCCGACCGTCCGGCCGGCCCGGCGAAGCGATGCGGCGCGCTGATCTTCGACGGCGAGGAAGCGCGGCTCCCGAAGGGGATGGCGTTCCTGTCGCTCGGCGTGAAGGACCCGGCGGCGGAAGCGCACGCGCTGTTCGCAAAGCTCCGCGAGATCGACCGCTTCGGCTGCGAGACCTTTTTCGCGCGGGTACCCGACCGTTCGGGCATCGGGCTGGCGGTCTTCAACCGCATCATCAAGGCGGCGGGCTACGAGATCGTCCGTCCGTGAACGGGACGGCGAACGTTTTTCGCTGAACCTCTGCCCCGATCGGCTTGACAGCAAATATATTCCGACAAATGCTTCGCTTCGGACGGCTTGCCGCCGTCCCCGTCACCAAAATCTCCCACATATATATTAAGGAAGAAATATGCCAAGAAAAAAGAACGAACCGGATGAGCGCACGATCAGCGGCGTCACCGCCGAGATCACCGACCAGCTCATCACCGACACCGTCCGCACCAACTTCATGCCCTACGCGATGTACGTCATCCGCGAGCGCGCTATCCCCGAGATCGACGGTTTCAAGCCGTCTCACCGGAAACTTTTGTACACCATGTACAAAATGGGACTGCTGACCGGCTCGCGCACGAAGTCCGCGAACGTCGTGGGCGCGACCATGCGTCTGAATCCGCACGGCGACGCGGCGATCTA
>JAZRXB010000212.1:0-5343 GCA_045600005.1 Eubacteriales bacterium
ATGGGGATAGCTGACAAAATAAATTTTGTCAGCCGCGATAAGCGCGAGTACCGATTGTAAAACGCAGTTTTACAATCGATCATCTGACATACATAATAATGAAGATTTTGTTTGATCCCGCGGCGTTTTCCTGTGCCGCGGACCGGTCGGGAGATCACCAGTTGTCTGCGTCGCGGTTTTCGGGGATGACCATCTTCATGGCGGCGATGGCGCACTCGATCATGCTGTCGTCCGGTTCGTGGACGGTGATGTGCTGGAGCCAGACGCCGGGCGCGGCGATGATGCGGGTCAAGAGGTTATCGTGCCGTCCGCAGAATTTAATCAGCTCGTAGCCGACGCCCATCGTGATCGGCAGAAGCGCCAGCTTGATGAGCGTGCGCAGAAGCGGATTGGTGACGCGGATGAACATCGAAATGATGATGCCGACAAGCAGCATCAGGATCATGAACGACGTGCCGCAGCGCGGATGGAAGCGGCGCTGCGGACGGACGTTTTCGACGGTCAGCTCAAGCCCGGCTTCGTAGCAGAAGATGCACTTATGCTCCGCGCCGTGGTACTGGAAGGTGCGGCGGATGTCCTTCATGAGACACACCGCCGCCATGTAGCCGACGAACAGGATGATGCGGAAGAGACCCTCGAAAATACTGCGCAGGATCGGATTGTCGAGCGACGGGACGGCAGCCGACAGCCACGAGAAGAGCTGCGCGGGGAGCCAGATGAACAGTCCGACCGACAGAAGCACGCCGAGCGCGGTCCCGATGACCATGGCGGCGTTCATCAGAATGCCGTTCTTTTTCTTCTGCTTTTCGGCTTCTTCTTCGGTTTTCGGCGGCTCCTCGTCCTCCGGCATGGAGATCTCGGCGGAGCGCATCAGGCAGCGGTAGCCGAGCGTCAGCGAATCCACGAAGCCGAACACGCCGCGGATGATGGGGAGCTTTGTGATCTTCGGGCGTTTTGAGGTTTTCACTTCCTCGCATTCGAGGATCATTTCGCCCTGCGGATCGCGGACCGCCATAGCGTATTTTTCGGGTCCGCGCATCATGATCCCTTCGAGCAGAGCCTGTCCGCCGATGGAGGTTTTTTTCGGTGTTTTGTTTTCAGCCAAATCAGATTCTCCTTATGAGGTTCCCGGAAACGGCGAACGTTCATGGAACCTTCGCTTTCATGAAAGATCCGGGGTATTGGTCGGTTCAGTCGTCGAGGTGGAGGCGTTTCCGGCGGCGCGGATAGGGGTCGTCGTCCGTTTCAAGGACGATCTCCTGCGTGCCTTCGCCCGAAATATAGTGCCATTCGGCGCCGATCTCGCTCACCCAGCCGCGCGTGACGATGGTTTTCCAGTGTCCGGTGTCGTAGCCTTCGCCCATGTCGTTGCTCCACAGCCAGAGCGGAGTACACCAGAGGTAGAAGCGCGCGCCGACTGCGTCATAGACCGCCTTGCCGACGCCGTCCTGCCCATGATGAGCGGTCTGGACGTAATCCGCTTTCAGCAGGGAAGCGGGCGCTTCGGCGAGCAGCCGTTCGCCGCCCTTTACGCCGAGGTCGCCGAGGAACACGACGCTGTGATCCCCCGCTTCCAGCCGGTAGACGACCGAGGAGTCGTTGACGCCGCCGGGACCGGGAACAGCCGCTTCATCCGGCGCGAGCAGGACGCGGACGGTTATGCCGGGAAAACGGAAAACGTCTCCCGTGCTGACGCCGGTGACGGGCAGATCGAGCCGGTCGACCTGTCTTGCGAAGCGGTCGATCGGCGCGGTTTCATCCGTTTCGCCCGACGCTTCGACAAAGGCGGCAGGGAGAAAGCGGAGATAGAGCCGCTTTATGCTGATCTCGCCCGCGTGACGTTCACAGAGCGACGAGAAAGCGTTGATGTGATGGGCGTGCGGATGGGTGAAGAACCAGCCGTCGACCGTTCCGCCGAGTTTTCGGATATAGGCGCAGAGAAAATCCGCGTCCGAGGAATTCCCGCCGTCGAAGACCAGCAGCGTGTCGTCGTTTTTGACGAGAAACGACATCATCTGACTGTCCGACTGAGGTACGGGCATGAATAATGTGGTCATGTACGAAAACCTTTCTGTATGAAAAACACGTATCTATTCTTATTATAACACCGCTTTTTGTACTTGTCAAGGAGTTTGGCGACTTTCATGAAAAGGAAAAATCCGCAGTCTGCCGACGGAAAAGCCGGGGAAGCGCGGCAGCGCTTCCCCGGCATAAAGGGAACGATCTATTTTCACGCAGTCCTGCGAGCCGTCCGGCGGACGCAGGAGGAGCGGTCATCAAGGCTTTTTCGGGATCAGCAGTCCGTATGCGCCGTCGCGGCGGCGGTAAACGATCTCGATCTCGCCGGAGGAGATATCCTGATAGGCGAAGAAATCGTGTCCGAGCAGATTCATCTGAAGAATGGCTTCCTCGGCTTCCATCGGCTGGACGGTGAATTCCTTGACGCGGAGGATCGCTTCGTCGTCCTCTGCCGCCTCGGTGCTGTCGGCGGCGAACAGGTCGGAGACCGCGCCGTCACGCAGCCGCTTTTCAAGGCGGGTCTTGTTCTTGCGGATCTGACGTTCGATCGAATCGACGGCTTTATCGAGGGCGTTGCGCCACGTTTCCTCGGTTTCCTCGCTGCGGTAGAGCATCCCGGATGCGTTGATCGTCAGTTCAAGGCGTTCACGCTGGCGGACACGGGAGAGCTTGACCACGGCTTCTGCGCCGTCCTTCCCGAAAAACCGGTCGAAGCGGGCGAGCTTCGTGTCTGCAACCGGCTTGAAATCTTCGGGTACGCTTACCTGTCTGCCCATGTACGTTGTCTTCATGATTCTGACCACCTTTTTGTGAATGATTTGCGGTTTTCTGTTCCGCATATACAGTATATCACATAATTTATGAAAATACAATAGGATTGATGATAATAAATGAAAACATATTTTGAATATTGACAAAAAATGCTTATCAAATGAACATAAAAATAACATAGCTGAAATGCAAAATGTTTACAGAATACGATTGACAGAAGACGCGGAAAATGATATAATAATAGGAAACAAACTCAAACTGGAGGGTATGTAAAATGGCAGACAAACTTCGCGCCGGAATCGTCGGCGCAACCGGTATGGTGGGACAGAGATTCATCACCTTGCTGGAAAATCATCCGTATTTTGAGATCGCGGCTCTCGCCGCAAGCCCCCGCTCCGCAGGGAAGACCTACGAGGAAGCGCTCGGCGGACGCTGGAAGCTCACCGATCCGATGCCCGAGAGCGTTAAGAACATGATCGTTCACGACGCTTCCAAGCTCGACGAAATGGCTGAACTGGTCGACTTCGTTTTCTGCGCGGTCGACATGAAGAAGGAAGAGATCAGAGCCCTTGAAGAAGCCTACGCGAAGCACGAGATCCCGGTCGTTTCCAACATCTCCGCGTACCGCTGGACGCCCGACGTTCCGATGGTCATCCCGGAGATCAACGACGCGCATCTCGCCATCATCTCGGAACAGAGAAAGCGTCTGGGCACGAGGTACGGCTTCATCGCCGTCAAGCCGAACTGTTCGATCCAGTCCTACGTTCCGGCGCTCACGCCGCTTCTGAAATTCCATCCGACCGAGGTCGCCGCAACGACCTATCAGGCGATCTCCGGCGCGGGCAAGACCTTCCGCGAGTGGCCTGAAATGATCGACAACGTGATCCCTTACATCGGCGGCGAGGAAGAAAAATCCGAGCAGGAGCCGCTCAAGATCTGGGGCCGCATCGAGAACGGCGCGATCGTCAAGGCGGAAAAGCCCCTCATCACGACGCAGTGCATCCGCGTCCCGGTCACGGACGGTCACACCGCAGCCGTTTTCGTCCGCTTCGCCGAGAAGCCGTCGAAGGAGCAGATCCTCGAAGCGTGGGCAGAGTATGCAGGCAAACCGCAGGCTCTGGAGCTTCCGCACGCGCCGAAGCAGTTCTTACACTATTTCGAGGAAGACAACCGTCCGCAGTGCAATCTCGACCGCGGAATCGAAGGCGGCATGGCGATCTCCATCGGCCGTCTGAGAGAAGACACGCTGTTCGACTACAAGTTCGTCGGACTTTCCCACAACACGCTGCGCGGCGCCGCCGGCGGAGCAGTCGAGATCGCAGAGTTACTGTACCGCGAGGGCTGGCTGACGAAGTAACATCCGGCGGGGAGCGTGCGCGGAGAGGGCTGTTCTGTTTGATCTGTTATGGAGACATTGGAACAGACCGACTTCGCGCCCGTGCGCGGCGGCGGCAGAGCCGCCGCCGCGTCATGGGGAGGGACCTCCGTTCCCTCCCCATGCCCCACCTATGCGCGTCCCGCCTTCGGCGGAACGCGGGGAGGCGGGCAAGCCCGCCCCGCCTTGCGAAACCCGCACTGCGGGTTTCGCAAGGCTTCCCCCGGCGCGGCTTCGCCGCGCCGGGGGAAGCCGCCTGCCTGAACCGAAATCTTCCTTAATTATATTATCATATGAAATCAGAGGAGCCGTTATGAAACAATCCATTCTGATCGTCGGCGGAGGCGGACGCGAACACGCCATCGCCGCGAAGCTGCATGAATCGCCCGACTGCGGGAAGCTCTACTGCGCGCCCGGCAACGGCGGGACCGCAGAGATCTGCGAAAACCTGCCGATCAAGGCGACCGACCTCGACGGGATCGTCAAAGCCGCAAAGGAACTCAAGGTCGACCTCGTGTTCGTCGCACCCGACGACCCGCTCGTGCTTGGTCTCGTCGACCGGCTCGAAGCCGAGGGCATCCGCGCGTTCGGTCCGCGCGCCAACGCCGCCATCATCGAGGGAAGCAAAGTCTTCTCCAAGCACCTCATGAAAAAGTACGGCATCCCGACCGCGAAATATGAGGTCTTCGAGACCTCTGCCGACGCCATCCGCTATATCCGCGGGCAGAACACCTTCCCGACCGTCATCAAGGCGGAGGGGCTCGCGCTCGGCAAGGGCGTTATCATCGCCGAAAATCTCGCCGACGCGGAAGCCGGCGTTCACGAGATCATGGACGATAAGGTCTTCGGCGCGGCCGGAAACCGCGTCGTCATCGAGGAATTCCTCACCGGTCCCGAAGTCTCCGTCCTCGCGTTCACCGACGGAAAGACCGTCCTGCCGATGGTCTCCGCTCAGGACCATAAGAGAGCCTACGACCACGATAAAGGCCCGAATACCGGCGGCATGGGGACCTTCTCGCCCAGCCGCATCTACTCCGACGAGCTGGCGAAGCTCTGCATGGAGATCATCTTCAAGCCGACCATCGAAGCGATGGTCAAAGAGGGCAGACCCTTCAAGGGCGTGCTTTACTTCGGTCTGATGATCACCAACAACGGACCGAAGGTCATCGAGTACAACT
>JAZRXB010000213.1:0-12614 GCA_045600005.1 Eubacteriales bacterium
AAACAAACCCCGGAAGGCATAGTACCTCCTATGCCGACGAAATTTGTACAGTATGACGGGAAAGATGCAAGCAAGCGTGCCATCAAGGCGAAAGCCGTGAATTGTGCGGTATTGCCTTATAATAAAATCCGTTTTTATGTCGGCTTTGCCGACATAAAAACACCTCTAAGGCGAGCCCTCGCGCCGATATTATGGGGATAGCTGACAAAATAAATTTTGTCAGCCACGATAAGCGCGGGTACCGATTGGAAAACGAAGTTTTACAATCGACTAAGATATGGTGATGACGATGGTCTGCTCGGCGCGTTCGCCGGGCGCGAGGAAGCGCAGAAGCCCCTTTTCGCGCAGGACGGCGCGTCCGTCCGGCGTACAGTTGCCCGGTTCGAGACCGAGCACGTATTCGCCCTTCTGCATCAGCTTCCACTGGGTGAAGAAGGGAAGCTCCTTCGTGTCGAAGGAGAGCGACACGGCAATGCCGAGCTGCGGATTTTTCAGCGTGACGCGCCCTTCGGAAAGCTCGTGATAGTAGCACTGCTCCTCGAAGCTGTCCTGCGGCTCGGCGAGCAGGAGCGCTTCGTCAAGTCCTTCGGCGGCGCGGTCGTTGCGCGGCGTGATCTTCTTTGTCGGCAGGTCGATGACCGACGACGGCGAAAGAAGCGGATAGCCGAAATTGAAATGATAGAGGATCTCGTAGGGCGTTTCCTTCGCGTCGATATTTTCCACGATATCGTGAAGAACGATCGTGTTCGATTCGGTGTCGCAGGTGTAGGAGCGGGTCAGGACCAGCTTGTGCGCGAACAGCGCCGCGTCGCGCACCGTGAGGGTGAGGCAAAGCTTGCCGTTTTCCTCCCACGCGCGGACGTTTTCCGCCGGAATGTGCGAGATCGTGCCGTGGAGCGGCAGCTCCTCGCCGTCGTCCGTCGTGGGCGTGCCGACGGCGGTCAGACCGCAGGTCGTGAAGAAACCGGCGGTGAAGGATTTAAGGAAACCGGCGCCCCGGTTGTCGTAATAGGTCGGAGCCGCCCAGCCGCAGGGAGAGAAGAAACCGAGATTGATCCCCTTACAGCTCATCCGGGCGATGTCTCCGGCGCGGTCCGCCGAAACGGTGAAGGACAGCCCTTTTCCGTTCGTGACCTCGAAAAGACGCATTCCGTCGCCGCGTCCGCCGACGAGCCGATGCTCCTCGATGCGGGCGAGCTGGGCGGGATGACCGATATAATCCGAAAGTTTCATATGATTTACCATGGCTTTCGCCTGGCGAAAGCTCCTTCCTCTCCACAGTGGCGGACCCGCCGGAAGGCGGCGGGATCCGCGAAACTTTTATCTTACCAGAAGCGACGCTTCGTACAGATGACGGTAGCGCTCATACAGCGCGGCATACTCCGCGTGCAGGGAAGCGTCCGGCTCGTAGGTCACGCCCTCTTTGGAATAGAGCTTTGCCGCCTCCTTCAGATCGGAGGTGAGACCGATCGTTTTCGCGCAGCACATGATCGTGCCGAGCGCGCCGACCTCCGGCGTATCGACGACCGTGATCGGAAGACCGGTGATGTCCGCTTTCATCTGCGTCCAGACCGCGCTCTTCGCGCCGCCGCCGGTGGCGAGCAGACGGGTCGGACGGATGCCGTAGCGGTTCAGAAGCTCCAGATTGACTTCCATTTCGTAGGCGACGCCCTCCATGACCGCGCGGCAGAGGTCGTATTTCGTCGTCGCCAGCGTGACGCCTGCGAACATTGCGGTCGAATGCGTGTCCATATAGGGCGTAGCGGCTCCCGCGAAGTGCGGCAGAACGAGGACGCCGCTCGGCTTTGCGCCGACCTTTGCGTCAAGCTCCTTATAGCTCTCCCCGCCGCCGAGATTGTCGCGGAACCATTTGAGCGCCGTTCCGCCGGTGAACGAGAACGCGCAGCCCGAATACAGTCCGCCCGGGAAGGGAAGGAACGCGATGCCCGAATCGCAGACCGTTCCGTCGTCCGGGATCGCGTCCATGATCGGCGTCAGGCATTCGACGCTGCCGCTGCCGTCGACCGCCATGCCTGCGCTCAGCGCGCCCGCACCGATGGCGGAAGCGGTCTGGTCATGGCATCCGACGATGATCCTGCAGTCGTGCAGACCGAGACGGTTGGAAACGCCGGCGAGCGTTCCCTCCGGGACCGGCTCGCTCATCAGCGAGACGTCGATGCCGGCAATGTCAAAGAGCTTCTTCGACCAGCAGAGGTTCTTGATGTCAAAGCCCATCGTCCGGGTCGCGGCGGAGCGGCTGATAAGACGCGCGCCGCAGAGCTTGTAGACGATGAAGTCCGCCATCAGAAGGATCTTCTTCGTTTTCGAGAAGATCCCGGGACGGTGCGCCTTCATCCACATCAGCTTCGGAAGGCTGTACAGCGCGCCGGGCGCGCAGCCCGCGATCGCCGCGACCTCGGCAGGGTCGAAGGATTGCAATTCCTCCTCACCGCGCGGGTCGCTGTAAATCATCGAGTCGCACAGCACCTCGTCGTTTTCGTCGAGCAGCGCGAAGGTCTCGCCGAACGAGGTCACGCCGAGCGCCGAGAGCGGGCTTTCCGTCATGGAGATGACCTGCTCCGCCGCCGCGAGGACCGCGCGGGTGTCGATCTCGTGCGCACTTGAGGTGTGGCGCATATCATAGGGAAGGTAATGGGATTCGACAAGCTGTCCGCAGTCGTCGCAGACGGTGATTTTGCATCCGCTCGAACCGACGTCAAGACCGCCGATGAACATGGGTCAGCCCTCCTTTTCAGATCTCGAGAAGATCGTAGTTCAGATAGTAGAGGAACGCTTCGCGCAGGACGAGCTCCATGTGACCCACGCCGAACGCGGTGTGGTGACGGAAGCCGTTCCGACCGAGCGCGATGAGCTTCTTCTGTAAGCCCTCGATGTGCGCGACGCCGCCGCAGCCGAAGAATTCGGCTTCGATCGGCTCGCCGGTGAATTCGCCCTCGCCGATGTAGAAGGTGAGCTTTCCGTTTTCGGTCTTGCAGTTGGAATAGGTCATCGGAGTCGCGGCGATGCGGCCCTCGTTGCTGCCCCAGCCGCAGCCGGGATTGCCCTTGGCGAACATCTTGTGGTCGGTGACGAGACCCTTGCCGGTCATGAGGGACTGCGCGATCGGTCCGCAGTGGAACAGGATCACCTTGTCCGGGTCGTCGCCGTAGTTGTTGTTCCAGTCGACGCAGGCGGTCGGCTTTTCGGACGCGAGCTTCATCGAATACATATTGATGGCGGAGCAGAGGTCGATCTCGCAGGACGCGACGACGCCGCGGTCGTTCAGCTCGCTGAGCAGTACGCAGGGCGCAACGCCGAGAACGGTCTGCATTTCCTCCCAGCAGCGCAGAGCGAGGCAGTCAAGGCGGAATTCCTTGATGTACTGATCAATGACGACCGAGACCTTGGCGAGCGTGGTCAGCTTGTCGTCGGGAACGAGCGAGAAGTCGGTGTATCCGACCAGACGGACGCGCTTCATCAGCACCGCCGCGTCGTCGTCCTTTAACTGACCGACGCGCCAGAACAGGTCGGACAGGTCGAAGGTCTCGACGGTGATGCCGTACTTCTGGAGGGTGATCTCGTCGAAGCGGACGGTCTTGAACTTGGACGTGCGCGCGCCGATGCAGCCGATGGAGAAGCGGCGCATTCCGTTGACGACGCGGCAGATGGCGGCGAAGTCTTTTAAGTTCTGTGCGAACGCGGGAGTAGACGGATGGACGACGTGCGGCTCGAGGACGGTGTAGGGGATTCCGTACTGATGGAACACGTCCTCGATGCTGAACTTGCCGCAGTACGAGTCGCGGCGGTGAGCGAAGTCCATTTTGCCGATCTCGTCGGGGTAAGCCTGGATCAGGATCGGCTTTCCGGCGTCGCGGAGCGCGGCGACCGCGCCGTTCTCGTCGCTGAAATTCGGCAGCGACATGATCACGCCGTCGTATTCGCCCTCGCGGCTTTTCAGCCATTCGGCGTAGCGGTAGCCCTCTTCACGGGTCTCGACCGCGCCGTAGCGGGTCATGTCCGCGTCGGGAATCAGAAATTCGTATCCGGCGGCGGCGACGGCGGCGGAAACCTCCTCGCGCGCGGAAGCGATCAGCGTTTCGGGAAAGAACCCGCGGTTGCCGAAATAAAGTGCAAATTTCATAACGGAACATTCCTTTCTGACAAAATTTTCTTACATCTTGATTTTATCACAAATCCGCGCTATAATATAGATACAGGTATACCGAAATCTGTAATTTTGTTTCAGGATGCGTCCGGACCGCTTCACGGTAAGACGCTTCGCGGAGGAAGAAAGACCGATGAACATCCGATTTGACAGGGGCAAGCTCAGTGAGCTGATGCGGGATTTTTATACGCTGACCGGGATGCGGCTGGTCGTGTTCGACAGCGAGTTCGGCGTCGTTTCGGCGTGGCCGGAGAAGGAATGCGACTTCTGTGCCGCGATGAAGCGGAACGGCAAGGCGCGCAGTCTGTGCGAGACCTGCGACCGGGACGCCTGTCTGCGCTGCCGCGAGGAAGGCGGCATCCGGCTGTACGAGTGCCACGCGGGACTCACCGAGGCGGTCTCTCCGCTGCGGGCGGGCGATATCAGTCTCGGCTATCTGATGATCGGACAGATCCTTGACGAGGATGTGAAGCGGACCCGGCGCGGAGAGCTGACCGCCTACGCCGGACAGTATCTCGACGACGCGGAAGGACTGCTCGACCGCCTGACCGTCAAGCAGGGAGAGCAGATCAGGGCGGCGGCGAAGCTCATGGAGACCTGCGCGTGCTATCTTTGGGTCAGCGAGCTTGTCAAGGTGGACGACGGCAATCTGATCTTCCGGCTGTCCGACTACATCGCGGAGAACCTGACCGCCGACCTGACCGCCGACGTGCTCTGCTCGCATTTCGGCGTCAGCCGCAGCCGGCTGTACCGGATGTCGGAGGAATATTTCGGCGAAGGGATCGCGTCCTATGTGCGTAAAAAGAGGATCCGGAAAGCGGCGGAATTATTGAAGGGCGGAGAGTCTGTCGCGCGCGCGGCGGCGGCGGTCGGCATCGCGGACTACAACTATTTTTCCAAGCTCTTCAAGCGCGAGACGGGCGTTCTGCCGGGACAGGTGCGGAGAGGGCAGGAGCTTTGAGAGGGCGCGCCGTCTGTGACCTTTCCGTGAATTTTCGACTTTTTCCGGTTTTCCCCTTGACAAAATCAGGCGGCGGTATTATACTGATAACAGTAAAGGGGAGTAGCTGACGGCGTTTGTCCGTTGTCTGTTTCGTCATGACGAACCGTTCCGGAAGGACGGTTCCGGAACGGATTCTTTTTATTTATGAAAAGAACAGCAAGACTTTTACTGTGCGGCATGGATGGACCGTACAGTAAAAGTTTTATTTTTTACTCCGGAAAGAAGGAATATTTTGAAAACCGCAGCCATCATCATGTTTGTCCTCATGTATGTCATCATGATCGCCTTGCCGAAGTACCGGACGCTGGCGGCCGCCGCCGTCGCGCTGTGCTTTATTGCCATGCAGGTCGTTCCGCTCGGTCAGATCATCGACGCGATCGACTTCAACGTGCTTCTGATGATCGCAGGCACCATGATCGTCGTCAATGATTTCATCGAATCGAAAATGCCCAACCGGATCGCGGAAGCGCTTCTGCGCCGTTCGGGAAGCGTGCGGACCGTCATCATTCTGATGTCGCTGTTCGCGGGGATCGTGTCCGCCTTCATCGACAACGTGGCGACCGTGCTGATGCTCGCCCCGGTCGGACTTGCCATCTGCAAAAAGCTGAACATCAATCCCACCGGAATGTTATTGTCCATCGCCGTTTCGTCCAACCTTCAGGGAGCCGCCACGCTGGTCGGCGACACGACCTCGATCATGCTGGGCGCCTACGCGAAGATGGACTTCCTCAGTTTCTTCTTCATGAACGGCAGACCCGGCATCTTCTGGGCGGTCGAGTTCGGCGCGCTCGGAACGGTCCTCGTCATGCTCATTCTGTTCCGGAAGGAGAAAGAGCCGGTCACGGCGGAAGGACATACGGAGGTAACGGGCTTCTTCCCCACGGTCGCGCTGGCCGGCATCGTGGTGCTGTTGATCGCCGCGTCCTTTATTCCGAATAAGCCGGAGCTGACGAACGGTCTGATCTGCCTTGCGGTCGCCGTCGTCTGCCTTGTCGTGAACCTTATAAAGACCCATAAGACCGACGGCGTTCTGATGGCGCTGAAGGGCGTCGACTATCAGACCATCGCGCTGCTGGCGGGAATGTTCGTCGTCATCCGCGGGATCCAGAACGTCGGTCTGATCGACGATTTCGCAGGTTTCATCAGCGGACTCGGCAGGACGAACGTCTTCCTTCTCTACACGGCGATCGTCTGGATGTCGGTGCTGCTGTCGGCGTTCATCGACAACATCCCCTACGTCGCCACCATGCTTCCGGTCGTGCAGAACGTCGCTGCCGTACTCGGCATCGAGCCTTACGTGCTGTATTTCGGTCTGCTGACCGGCGCAACGCTCGGCGGCAACCTGACGCCGGTCGGCGCGTCCGCGAACATCACGGCTTCGGGACTGCTCCGCAAGGAGGGGTACGAGGTCAGCTTAAAGGATTTCGCGAAGATCGGCATCCCGTTCACGCTGACCGCCGTGACCATCGGCTATCTCTTCATCTGGTTCGTCTGGGGAATGTAAGACTTTTCCGGACAAAGCGCCGGAGCGCAGAAAACTGCGCCCCGGCGCTTTTGCGTTCTTTCAGGACACGCCGATCAAATCGGTTCTTGACGGAAAAATCTTGGATTTGCGGGACTTTTCCGTCAAAGGCAGCCTTAGGCTCCGCCCTGATCCACCGTCTTATTGTAGGCGTCGGCCAGCGCGTTCCATGTCCGTTTGTCGACGTTCCCGGTCGCGGGAAGACCGTGGCAGGTCTGAAAGCGGCGGACGTCCGAAACCGTCGCTTCGTCGTGAACGCCGGTCTGAGGCGGTCCCTCGATCGTTTCGTATTCGTCCGCGACGGCGCGGAGCAGGAACTGCACCGCGGCGGCGGCGTCGGTCGTATCTCCCGGACCGATCTCATAGCCCGGCGCGGCGGGAAAGGGGATCATGCCGTGCGGAGGCTCGCGCTTTTCTTCGGCGAGCCGGACGGCGCGAAGGAGCGCGGCATAGGTCACACCGTCCGCCTGACCGGTCGGCGGCAGTCCCTCAAGGCGCTGAAAAGCGATGACGGCATTCTGTACTGCGTTCGACCACAGACCGTCGGGATTGATCAGCGGGACCGTGCCGTCCGTGTCGAAGTGAAGGGCGCGGAGGGCGTTCTGAAGCTCGTAGATCTCGTTTCGTTCGTCGTCGTATCGTTCCATCTTCTCATTCCTCCGTTCAGCCGCCGTACTGTCCGCCCGCGTTCCGGCGGCTTTGGACCGTGTCGCTGTATGCGTTTGTGATCGCGTCCCAAGTCAAGACGTTGACCACGCCGTTGACGCCCAGCCCGAACAGGCTCTGAAAGGCGTAGACCGCATCGCGCGTCGCCGTGCCGAACACGCCGTCGACGTTCAGCGGCGGCAGCTCGGAATAGACCTCCGAAAGCGCGTTCAGATATTCCTGTAAGAGCCGCACGTCGTTTCCCTGCATCCCGATCGTGAGGATATAGCCGGGGAAGGGCGCGACCGGCACGCCGGTGTAGTATTCGGGCGTCGCCAGCACGATGCCGCGGTAGACGTTGAACAGATCGTTCCACGTCCGCTCGTCGACGATACCGGTCACGGGAAGCCCGTAGACGCGCTGGAAAGCCCGGACCGCGTTCTCGGTCTCGGGACCGAAGCTGCCGTCGACGCGGATGACCGGGATCGCGCTGAGATTCTGCCCGACGACCGCCAGAAAATACTGGAACGACCGGACGAAACGTCCCTCGTCGCCCGGCCGGAGCGTCGTGGGGAACTGATTGCTGACCTCGGAGAGGGAAAGTCCCTCGGAATCCAGCTCGTTGAGCTTTTTGACGCCGGCGAAGATCCGCGCAATGGCGTACCACGTCGCCGGACCGATCACACCGTCCTGCGCAAGGTCGAAAATGCGCTGGAACTCGCGCACGGACGCTTCCATCGACGCGGAATAGATGCCGTCGACCGGATAGATCCTCGGAATGGACGGATAATTCGCGGCGATGCGGTTGAGCCGGATCTGCACGGCGCGCACGTCGTTGCCGAAGTCGCCGGGACGGAGCGGACGATAGGGAACGCTCGGCGTGATGGGACGGATCGGCGCGTCGGTGACAAGATCGATGTCGTTCCCGTAGTAGCGGGTGAGGATCTCGTAGGGCGTCAGTCCCTGTTCGGCGAGCGCGACGGTCCCCCACTGGGAAAGACCGTCGCAGGTGACGGTCTTTCCGCTGCAATACTGCGAGAAAAGCGGTTCGACCGAACCCTGACGGCTGATGTACGCGGGGAAGATGTCGTCGACGATGCGGCTGACGTTCTCGAAAATATCGCGCCCGTTCACGAAGTACTGGTCGATGGCGGTCGAATTCGTGATGTCGAAATCATAGCCCCGGCTGCGGTAATATTCGGTATAAATGCGATTGAGCGCGAAGGTGAGCTGCGCGTAGACGTTGGCGCGGATGGCGTTTTCAGGCCATGTGGGGTAGATCTCGCTCGACGCGACGTTCTTCACGTAGTCGATGAACGGAACGGTGACGTTGGCGGCGGGAGAGTTCGGAGGACCGAGGTGAACGGTGATCGTTTCGGGAATATAGGGAAGCTCCGGCATGGCGTCCTCCTTTACAGATCGGGATTTTCGCTCTCGGTGAAGTCGGTTCCGGTGCGCGGGTAGACGTTGACGGAATCGTACTCGGCGAGCGCGAGCATATCGACCGGCTGGATGGACGTCACGTCCGCGAAAACCGGCACGCCGGTGTCGGTGACGACGTAGAAGCCCTCCTTCTCGGCCTGTATCGTGTAGGTGGCAAAGGGCTTTTCTCCGCCCGGCGACAGCGAGAGGGAGCGGTCGGGAGCGGGAAGCGTGAGCCGCGCGGTCTTTCCGTCGGGACCGGTGCGTGCGGCGGTGACGATCCCTCCGACGCCGGGCGCGGCTTCGGAGAACACGGTCACGGACACGTCTTCCAGCGGGATCGCGCCTCTCGCCGTCGTGACATTGACGATCAGCTGACCGGAATGATTGTTTTCTGCCATAAAAACCTCCGTCTGGTGAAATTTCGGTTTCCAGTACAGAATATGCCGCGGCCGCCGGATTGATACAAAAAAGCCGTTTTCCATGCCGGAAAACGGCTTGACGGCTTTCGTTATTCTGAAATAATGAAAGCTGCGGGATATTTTCAGCGTTTCCGCCGGACCTCGGAGGGCGTCTGACCGGTCTGGCGGCGGAAGCTCTTGGCGAAGCTCATCGGGTCGGCAAAGCCGCAGCGTTCGGCGGTCTCCGAGACCGAAAGCCCTTCGTCGCTCAGGTATCCGTAGGCTTTTTCGATGCGCAGACGGATGAGGTAACGGTGGAGCGAAAGCCCCGTGGCGCGCGTGATGATGCGGTTGATGTGGTTCGGATGGTAGCTGAACGCTCTGCCGAGCGATTCGTAGGAGAGCTTTTCGCCGAGATGCGCGTGGATGTAGGCGATGATCGCGTCGGCGTTCGCGTCGGCGCGGATCGGAGAAACGCCCCGGATGCGCGCGCGGCGGCAGAGCTTCGTCAGCATCGTGGTCAGGAGACTGCCGGTCAGCGTTTCGGAATAGACGCGGCGGGTCTTATACTCGTCGAGAAGCTCGCGCAGAGAGGATTCCGCCCAGAATCCCGCGCCGTCGAAGATCACGCCGTTCGCGTCGGCGTTTTCGGTCATGGCATACACGCCGTTCAGACGTTCGACGCTGAAATCCTCCGGCTTGTCGGGCGCGGTCAGCTTGGGGTCGGGCGAATCGCCCGCGTAGTCGAAATTCAGCATGACGATGCGAAGTCCGCTTTCGGGAACGTCCGAGAAACCGTAGACCTCGCCTGCCTGCCACGCCAGCAGCGTTCCCGCCGCAAGCGGATAGGAGCGTGCGCCGATGTCCAGATTTCCCGTGCCTTCGAGAACATAGACGAGCCTCGCGTCGTAGGCGATGACGCCGTTGTAGCCATAGTCGGGCGATACGTCGATGATGCGCGCATAGCGCAGGAAGGGACGCAGCCCGTTCAGACGAATGCTTTTCATCACAGCTTCATGAAATCGGTCGGCGAGGTCCCGGTGTGGGCGCGGAACACGCGGGTGAAATAGTTCGGGTCGGAGAAACCGACTTCCTTCGCGGCTTCGGCGACGCTGTACTGTCCCGACAGAAGAAGATCCTTGGCGCGCAGCACGCGCTTGTTCAGACGGTAATCGGTCGGCGTGACGCCGAAAAGGCGGACGAACAGACGGCGGAAATGCGTCTCGCTCAGCTCGCACATCGCGGCAAGCTCGGTGACGCTCAGGTTCTCCATGTAGCGCGAATCGAGCGCGCGGCGGGCAGGCAGCAGCTTGTTGTAGTCGTCCTTATTCAGAAGACTGCGCCCGGCGTCGGTGAAATAGAGGTAGAGCAGCTGATAGAGGATCGAGCGCGCCATGACGCGATAGCCGTTGCGCTTCGCCTGCCAGACCGACAGAAGCTCCTCGAAGGGCTTGGTGAACAGGTCGGACGACCCGGCGGCGGTGATGCAGCGCACGCGCCCCGACACGATCTCGGAAAAAGCGGTCCCGTCCGGCGTTTCGGGATGCTGCATATTGAAGTTGACGGTGTAGTGGACGAACGGTTCCGCGTCCTGACAGGAGACGGTATAGGAGCTGTTCGCCGAGACGAAAAGCATCTGTCCCGCCATCAGTTCGAGACGTTCCGAGCCGAAGTCGAACACGCCCCGTCCCGAAAGGCAGAGGACCAGTCCGTCCATTTTGCGTCCCGTGCGGTAATCGTTCCAGCGGAAGCGCTGAATGAAGGTCTGTTTGTGGACGAGAAGGACCTCGTTCACGGTCAGATCGAAGTCGGAGATCTGAATGCTGTCGGTCATACGTCCGTTCCCCTTTCCGTTTTTTCTGCTTTCATTTTACCGCAAGGGTCGATTCTTGTCAAGTGGAGCGGATGAGAACCGGAAATTTTATGGTCGATTTGTGCTTGCGTGGTTGAATTATCTATTTACAAGCCGCGCGGTTTGGTGTAAAATTGTTATAGGTTGCCTATATACATACATACTATCAATGTCTAAGGAGGGATCCAAAGTATGGAACGACTGAATTATGTGCCGGAGCCGCAGCCTGCGAAGACCGACCGGCTGGTGATGGCGCATTATTATCCCGGCTGGACGCCAGGCGGCACCGATCTGCACAACGGTTTTGCCGATCTTGCCGATTTCCCGGAGCGCACGCCTCTGCTGGGCTACTACGACGAAGCCGACCCGGAGACGACCGACTGGGAGATCAAATGGGCGCTTGAACACGGGATCGGCGGCTTTATTTACTGCTGGTACCGCTATCGCAGCAACCTCGGAAAGCCCGTGACCCGCGACGCGCTGCGGCTCGGTCACGCTCTGCACGACGGACTGTTCCGCGCACGCTACGGCGGGATGATGAAGTTCGCCATCATGTGGGAATGCCAGACGCATCGCTGGGGCTCGGCGGTCAGCGTCGACGACATCGTGGACAACATCCTGCCGTTCTGGATCGAAAACTACTTCTCCCGCCCGAATTACCTGCGCGTCGGGGGCAAGCCGATCCTGTTCATCTACGCGGAGGATCAGCTCGCCGCGGAGCTCGGCTCGCCGGAGCTTCTGCGCGAAGCGTTCGCCCGCTGCGATGAGATCATGAAGGAAAAAGGGCTTGGCGGACTTCTGTACGCCGCGATGGAGAACTGCCGCGACGAGGACATGAAGCAGTTCGGTCAGACCGGAAAAGAAGACCTTGTGAACGCCGCGCGTTATTTTGACTGGGGCTTTGATTACTGCTTCCAGTACACATGGCCCTATCTGCGCCCGTGGATGAAGCCGGACGAGCTGGAGGTCTATAACAGGACCCTGCGCGTTCCGCCCGAAAAGGTCATCGGATCCCAGCTGGCGCGCATCCGCAACCGCGCCGAAAAGTATCCGGGACGCTATATTTACACGAACAGCGTCATGCGCGACTCCGCGCCGTGGTACACGGTCATGGGCGTCGATCCTCGCGGCTGGACGTCTCAGTGGCGGCTCGACCCCGGCCAGTGGAAGGAACTGATGACCCGCACGAAGAGCTATCTCGATTCCACGCTTCCCGAAGACGATATCGGACGGAAGATCTGCATCCTCGATACATGGAACGAGTGGTCGGAGGGACACTATATCTCGCCCCACCGTCAGTACGGCTTTCAGTTCCTCGACGCGGTGCGCGAGGTCTATTCGGACTGCGCGAACGTCCCCGATCACCGTTCGCCCGCCGAGGTCGGTCTCGGTCCCTACGACGGTCCGTGGAAGCGGTACTGGGAAAAACGGAAATGAATCCCGCCGCGTCCGTTCTGTTCGTTAAGGCAATACCGCACAGTTCTGATGGTGCGATTGCGCCGTCAGATTTCCCGTCAGACGAAACAAACCCCGGATGGCATAGTACCTCCTATGCCGACGAAATTTGTACAGTATGACGGGAAAGATGCAGGCAGGCGTGCCAT
>JAZRXB010000214.1:0-5688 GCA_045600005.1 Eubacteriales bacterium
GGTCAAGATTGTGCGGGCACTGATTGAGCAGCACGCCGCCGCCCTCGCCCGCCCATGTCGCGCGCCACGCGCCGGAATTGTAATACGCCTGAGTGCGGTACCAGTCGGTAATAATCCAGATAAGGCGCTTCGGCTTGCCGAGCTGTCCGCTCTGTACCATCTCGCGCACCTTCTGATAAAGCGGATTTGTGCGCTGGTTGAACATCATGGCGAACACCTTGCCGCTTGCGGCGGCGGCTTCGTTCATCTCACGCACCGCCTTCGTATACACGCCGGCGGGCTTTTCGCTCAGGACATGATAGCCCTTGCCGAACGCCTCAACGGCGATGACGGGGTGCAGATAATGCGGCGTTGCGATCAGAACCGCGTCGATCAGCCCGCATTTCAGAAGGTCGTGATAGTCCGAAAAGACCGCGATATCGGGCTGTTTTTCCTTCGCGAAGGCGCGGCGCGACTCGTCGATGTCGCAGACGGCGGTGACGACCGCGTTTTCGATCTTCCCCGTGATAAAGTTCATGAAATGGCTCGACCCCATGCCGCCGAGTCCGACGATGCCGAATCTGACTGTGTTCATAATGAAACCTCCAAAATGATATTTTTTATTATTGATATGATAGCACCAAATGAGAAAAAAGTCAATCGTTTTCGGAAAAATTGACGAAGCTTGGCCGTTTTTTCACATTCCGTACTCTGAAAATAATTCATGAAACCCTTGATTTTTCAGGAAAACCGTACTATAATGTTGGTAACTCCATCAGAACAGAAAGGACGCCGCCATGAAATTCGGTACTCTTCTCCGCATCCCCGAGACGGGAGACCTCGCCGCCGAAGCGAAGACGCGCTTTGAAGCGCTCGCCGCCTCCGGCTTTGAAACCTGTCAGCTCATCTACAAGCCCGACGTCTGGAAGGTCGAAGACGCGAAGATCATCCGCGCCGCCGCCGAAGCCGCCGGCATCGAGATCTCCGCGCAGTTCGTCAGCTGGAAGGACGGTCACCAGACGTGGGACCTCTACGAAGCCTATCAGAACGCCGGGCTGAACAGCCCTCTCTACGGCGCGGCCCGCGCGGAATACGTCGCCGCCGCCCGCGATTTCGTGAAGGAGGTCGGCGTGAAGTACGCCATCCTGCACGCGGGCTACGTCCCGAACGACCCCTTCTCGCCGAAGTACGCCGCGATGGTCTCGGTCATGGAAAAGCTCGCGCTCTCCTACCGCTCCGTCGGGATCAATATCTGCTTTGAGACCGGTCAGGAATCGCCGATCTCGCTTCTGCGGCTCATCGAGGACGTCGGCACGGGCAACCTGTTCGTCAACTTCGACACCGGCAACCTCATCCTCTACGGCTACGGCAACCCGGTCGACGCGCTGACCACCTTCGGTCCCTATGTCCGCTCGATGCACGCGAAGGACGGTCTGCCGCCCACCACGCCGCGAAAGCTCGGACGCGAGGTCGAGATCGGCGCCGGAAACGTCGACTTCCCGAAGGTCTTCCGGCTCTTGAAGGAGCTTGGCTTCGAGGGACCGATCACCATCGAGCGCGAGATCAGCGGCTCGAACGCCGACGACATCAAGCGCGCCCGCGCTTACATCGAATCGCTTCTCTGAGCGACTTATATAATAAGGAAGGAAGTCATCATGAAACATCTCGGTTTACAGCTCTGGACCATCCGCGACGTCTTCAAAACGGAGGAAGAAGTGAAGTTTGCCTTTGACGAGCTGGCCAAATACGGCTACACGGAAATCGAACCCGCCGGGTTCCCGATCGACCCGGTCCGCTTCGCCGAGCTTGCCCGCGCGGCGGGACTGCGCATCATCGCCACCCATTACAGCTGGGACGAGATCATGGACAACACCGACGCGGCGATCGAGCTTCACAAAATGCTCGGCGCGAAGTACATCGGCGTGGGCGGACGTTACCGCCAGTACCAGAACGACCCGCAGGGGCTTGTCGACAAGGTGAACGACGTCGGACCGAAGCTCGCCAACGCCGGCTTCAAGTTCTCGTACCACAACCATTCGTGGGAATTCGTGAAGGTGAACGGACGCACGTTCTACTCCTATCTCTCCGAAGGCTTCGACCCGCGCTGGGCGACGCTGGAGCTTGACACCTACTGGGCGCAGCACGGCGGCATGGACGTCTGCGCGCTGATGAAAAAGATCGCCGGGAAGATGGACCTCGTCCACCTCAAGGACATGGCCGCGCACCTCTGCAGGGACGGCGAAAATCCCGACATCACCGAATGCGGGAACGGCAACCTCAACTTCACCGACATCATCCCGCTCGCCGAAAAGCTCGGCGTGGAGGATTTCATCGTCGAGCAGGACCGCAATTTCCGCATTTCCCCGCTCGACTCCGCCCGTGAGAGCGCGGAATATCTGCGCGCGAACTTTGAGTTCTGCTGAATCACGGAATTTGTCCCGAACCTTCTCCCGCCAAAACGGGGGAAGGTTCGTCAGGCGGGCTGAAACCCGCACCAGTGAAAATCGCGCGGCAGAGAAATAATTTTCCAAAACCCCTTGACAAACCGATTCCGGTGTGCTATAATATAGAAGTCAACAGAAAAGCGAAAGCAATTCGTTGATACGCGCTCGTAGCTCAGTGGATAGAGTGCCCGGCTACGAACCGGTAGGTCGAGGGTTCGAACCCCCCCGGGCGCGCCAGAAAAACCTCATTTGTCTGCAAAGACAAATGAGGTTTTTTCTGTGAAAGAAATCCCTAACGGGATTTGTGAAATGCGCTTCGCGCGTGAAATACGCCTTCGGCGTGTGAAATGCCTGCGGGCGTGGGGGGATTTATTTCATTTTACATCCGAGCGAAGCGAGGATATTTCACAATGGCGCAAGCCATTATTTCACATCGGCGTCAGCCGATATTTCACTTATATCATCGCATCATTATGGCGAAGCCATAACATCACTTGCCCGCAGGGCACACATCACTTACTGTTCCGCCTTTGGTCGCGGGATTTATTCCATTATGCTTGAAGTGTTCACAATTTCTGTGCTATACTATAAATAACAGAACATCCCGAAAGGAGCATTCCATGGAAATCATCAAAACCGTCAACGCTTCCGAGCTGACGCTCGCGCTCGAGGGACGGCTCGACACACTCACCGCGCCGAGTCTTGAAGCAGAGCTGAAAGCCTCCCTTTCCGGTGTCGCCCGGCTCACGCTCGATTTTACGAAGCTCGCCTATATTTCTTCCGCCGGACTGCGCGTGCTGCTTTCCGCGCAGAAGATCATGAACAAACAGGGCGAAATGATCGTGAAAAACGCCAACGCCGACGTCCGGGAGATCTTCGACATCACCGGCTTCGTCGACATCCTCACACTTGAATAAGCTGACCGGCGGCAGGACCGCCGGTTTCTTATTTCGCACAATGTTCACAAATTACGCTTGAAATCCGCCGGAATCCGCTGTATAATTGTACCAGATACCGCGTTCTGCACATCAACTCATATAAGAAAGGACGCTTCCCTTCGGGAAGCGGGTTTCCCTCATGAAAACTACTGCCGTCCGCCTCTACGGGGCGATGGATATCCGTCTTGGATCCTTTGAACTGCCGCCGACCGGCGATAACGAGGTGCTTCTGCGCGTCGTCACCGACTCGCTCTGCGCCTCCACCTATAAAGCGGTCAAACAGGGCACGAAGCACAAGCGCGTCCCCGCAGACGTCGCCGAGCATCCGATCATCATCGGACACGAAATGTGCGGTGAGATCATCGAGGTCGGCAAAAACCTCACCGACCGCTGGAAGGTCGGTCAGCGCATCGTCATCCAGCCCGCGCTCAAGCTCGAAAACGGTCACGACCCGGGCTACTCCTACCCCACCATCGGCGGAAGCGCCACCTACGCGCTCGTTCCCGAGATCGTCCTGGAACGGAACTGCATGATCCCCTACGAGGGCGACAGCTACTTCAAGGGTTCGCTATGCGAAGCGCTCGCCTGTGTGCTGCGCGGCTTCAAGGGGCTGTATCACACCGATTACACGAATTACGTCCGCACCGACGGCGCAAAGAGCGGCGGACGGATCGCCATTCTCGGCGGCGCGGGTCCGATGGGCGTCGGAGCGGTCGAGATCGCGCTCGGCTATACCGATGTGAAGCAGATCGTCGTCACCGACCTTGACGAAGCCCGCCTTGCGAACGCCGCCGCGAAATGCACTCCCGCGCGTGCGGCAAAGCGCGGCTGCGACCTTCGCTACATCAACACATCGGGCATGACCGACCCTGCCGCCGAGCTTACCGCGCTGTCCGAAGGCGGCTTTGACGACGTGTTCGTCATGGTCCCGGTCCCGGCGCTCTTCTCGATGGCGGAAAAGATCTGCCGCGAGGACGGCTGCGTCAACTTTTTCGCCGGACCCGCGGTCCACGAGCTGCCCGGCGCGCTGAACCTCTACCGCATCCACTACGACGGCATCCACGTCGTCGGCACGGCAGGCTCGATCCCGCTCGACATGGAGGACGTGATCCGTCTGATCGAGCAGGATCGCATCGAGCCCGGCGCGATCGTCTCCCATATTCTGGGACTGAAAGACGTCCCCGCCGCCATTTTCGCCATGGAAAAGCCGAGCGGAGCGAAAAAGGTCTGCTATACAGGGCTTGACATCCCGTGTATCGCCGTCGACGAGCTTGCGTCCTTTGCCGACCGCGACCCGATGTACGGCGAGCTGGCGAAGATCGTCGCTTCGCACGGCGGCTTATGGTGCGCCGAAGCCGAAGCCTATCTGCTCGAACACGCACCGAAGCTCGCCGACTGAACAGAGCCGCCGGAGGAACCGATGAAATTAGAATCCCTGAAAGACAGCGGCGACATCCTCTCGCAGGGCGAGTACAGCCTGCTGTTCGACAGCTATGAAGAATTCCTTCATTTACAGCATCTTTATGCGTCCGCGGTCCGGGAGATCCAGCTCCGCGCCGAGGTGCTGAACGACGAATTTAACGTCACCTTCTCCCGCAGCCCGATCCACCACATCGACAGCCGCGTCAAATCCATCCGCAGCATCGTCGACAAGCTGGCGCGCAAGGGCTACCCGCTCACCCCCGAATCCGCGCGCAGGAACATCAACGACATCGCGGGCGTGCGCATCGTCTGCTGTTACATCGACGACGTTTACCGCGTCGAGGAAATGCTGCTGAGACAGAGCGACATCGAGCTGGTCAAGCGGCAGGACTACATCCGCGAGCCGAATTTCAACGGCTACCGTTCGCTGCACCTTGACGTTCGCGTGCCGGTCTATCTGGCAAGCGCCACCGAATACGTGCTGGCGGAGATCCAGATCAGGTCGGTCGCCATGGACTTCTGGGCAAGTCTGGAACACGATCTGCGTTACAAGGCGGACAAAACGACCCTTCCGCCCGGCATCAACGAGGAAATGCTCCGCTGTTCGGACGAGATCGCCGGGATCGACCGCAAAATGCAGGAAATGTACGACCGCATCAATAAAGTAAAATAAGTCGATTGTAAAACTCCGTTTTACAATCGGTACTCGCGCTTATCGCGGCTGACAAAATTTATTTTGTCAGCTATCCCCATATCGGCGCGAGGGCTCGCCTTAGAGGTGTTTTTATGTCGGCAAAGCCGACATAAAAACGGATTTCATTATGGTTACCTCTAAAAATTCAAATAATCCGTTGAAAAACAAAACGCGATACCCATAGTATCGGGGTTTGTTTTTCTTCCTCATG
>JAZRXB010000215.1:0-5835 GCA_045600005.1 Eubacteriales bacterium
CGGAAGTATGATTATTTTTATTAAGGAGAAATATCCGCCATGAAAAAATTACGTGTAGCCATCATCGGATGCGGCATGATCGCAAACAGCGCGCACTTCCCTGCTCTCCATATCCTTGAGGGAGAAGGACTCGTCGAGGTCGTCGGCGTCGCCGATATCCGCGAGGAAGCCGCTCAGTCGACCGCGAAACGCCACGGCGTTCCGAACGTCTATACCGACCCGCAGAAAATGCTCGACGAGCTGCACCCCGATTTCGTCGCCGTCTGCACGCCGAACGTCTACCATAAGAAATGGACCATCGCCGCGCTGAAAGCCGGCGCGCACGTCGCCTGCGAAAAGCCGATCGCCGTCACCTACGCCGACGCAAAGGAAATGTGGGATACCGCAAGGGAATGCGGAAAAATGCTCTTCCCCTGCCAGTGCATGAGATGGCGTCATTATATGATGAAGGCAAAGGAACTCGTCGATACCGGAGAGCTTGGCGGCGTCTACTTCTCCGAGGTCGAATTCGTCCGCCGCATCGGCATCCCGACGTGGGGAATGTTCCATATGAAGGAGCATAACTACGGCGGTCCGTTCTGCGATCTCGGCGTTCACCTCATCGACTCGCTTCTGTGGATCTGCGGCGACCCGAAGGTCGTCTCGGTCTCCGGATCCGCCGTCACCAAGATCGCCAATAAGGGCGAGGATATCCACCTCTCCATCGCCGAGAGCGGCGCGTACAGCGGCACCTTCGACCCGCGTCCCTACGACTGGCATGAATTCAACGTCGAGGACTTCTCGAACGGCTTCATGCGTCTCGATAACGGCATGACCGTCAACTTCAAGTTCACGTGGGCGGTCAACCTTCCCACGACGAACCTCAAGCTCAATATCTGCGGCGATAAGGGCGGTCTGTCGGTCGAAAAGGGAATGCTCTACCGCAACATCGGACGCTATCAGGGCGAATGCGAGATGAAATGGTTCGATAACGGTCAGTATAAGGGCGTTCCGTTTGAACAGCACCGCTATATGTACCGCAATATCATCAATACCCTCGCAGGTGAGGAGGAATATCTCATCAAGGAATCCCAAAACCTCGAAGTCGCCAAGGTCATCGAGTGCTTCTACCGCTCTGCCGCCGACGGCAGAGAGGTCCGCGCCGAGGATATCGTAAAATAAACGAACAGCACCGGCGGCGCCGTCCTCACGGCTCTGCCGGAACCACCCGTCTTTCAGGAAAGGAATCAACATGATCAGAACCGTTATCATCGGCTTCGCTCATATGCACGTCAACGAAGTCGCTCTCTATATCGACGGTCAGCCCGACACGACGCTCTGCGCCATTGCCGACGTTCCGCCGAAAACGCCCGAAAACACCGAAAAACGCTACACCCGCGCGTGGAACCTTCAGAACGTCGCCTCGCTTTCCGGCGCGAAGGTCTATGACGATTACGCCGCCATGCTCGACGAGGTGAAGCCCGACTACGCCTATATCCTCTGCGAAAACGCCGCAAAGCCAGACGTCGCCGAAGCCTGCGCAAAACGCGGCGTCAACGTCGTCGTCGAAAAGCCGATGGCAGCCGATCTTGCGGGAGCCGAACGCATCTGCGCTCTGCCCGAAAAATACGGCGTCGAGGTTGCCGTCAACTGGCCGGTCGCGTGGAGGTCCTGCCTCGCTCAGCTGAAAAACGCCGTCGACGCTAAGCTCTGCGGCGACCTCATCAAGCTGCGCTATATCAACGGTCATACCGGTCCGCTCGGCAAGGGCGCGAAGCACCGCGGCGTGACCGCGACCGCCGAGACGATGACCGACGAGGAGCGCGGACGCATCTGGTGGTATAAGGGCGACTGCGGCGGAGGAGCGTTCCTCGATATCCTCTGCTACGGCTGTTATTTCACCCGCTGGTTCTTCGGAAAGAAGCCGGAGAGCGTTTCCGCAATGGGGATCAATCTCGCCACTCCCTATGCCGACTGCGAGGACAACACCGCCGCGATCTTCCGTTATGAGAACGGCATGGCGACCGCTGAGGGAACGTGGACGATCCCGCGTCTGATCGTTCCCGCCGGACCGCAGGTCCTCTGCACCGAGGGAGCCGTCTGGTGCGCAGGCGGAGCCGACGCCGGACAATATATCGACGCCTGCACGCTGGCGGGCGAAAAGGTCGAGGTGCCGGAAGTCGCCGCAGACGACAAAATGAAGAATATGCCGTGGCATATCGCGTCCCATGTGCTTCACGGAACGCCGCTTTTTGAGACGCTGACCCCCGCGTTCAATCTGGAGGTCATGCAGATGCTCGACGCCGCCGTGAAGTCCGACCGCACCCGCGCCGAGGTCAGACCGTAATGCCGTCTGACAAAGCCGTCCGGTCCGGCTCTGCCGGAACGGACGCCAAAACGGGAACGACTTCCGCGACGGGAATGTCTGCTGTGACGGGAACGACTGCCGCGACGGGAACGTTCGCCGCGACGGGAACAAATGCCGCGACGGGAATGTCTGCTGTGACGGGAACGACTACCGCGACGGGAACAAATGCCGCGACGGGAACGTTCGCCGCGACGGGAACGTTCGCCGCGACGGGAACGACTTCCGCGACGGGAATGTCTGCTGTGACGGGAACGACTACCGCGACGGGAACGACTGCTGTGACGGGAACGACTGCCGCGGCGGGAACGACTGCCGCGACGGGAACGAATGCCGCGACAGATAGGAATGCCGCAGACGGCGGACAGGAGCCGGTCGGCGTCGTCGCCGACATCGAACGCGCTTCGGTCCACGACGGACCGGGCATCCGGACGGTCGTCTTTCTCAAAGGCTGTCCGCTTCACTGCGCATGGTGCCACAATCCCGAGTGCATCGAAAAAGAACCGCAGACGCTGTTCTATCCCGAAAAGTGCATCGGCTGCGGTCAGTGCGCGAAGGGCTGTTTCTCGGGCGCGAGAGTGATCTGCGGACGTGAAATGACGGTCGGAGACGTGATGAAGCAGGCTGCGGAAGACCGGGGCTACTACGGGACAAAGGGCGGGCTGACCGTTTCGGGCGGCGAACCGCTCATGCAGCGGCGTTTTACCAAAGCGCTCGCCGACGCTTCCCATGCCGCCGGGTTCGGCTGCGCGGTCGAGACCTCGCTGTTTTTATGGGATGAGGAGACGCTGCGCTCCTTCGATCTCATCATGTTCGATCTGAAACTGCCGGACGACGAGCGTCATCTGCGCTATACGGGCGTTCCGGTGAGCGTCATCAAAGAAAATATCCGGAAAGCCGCGTCGCTCGGCATCCCGATGCTGGCCCGCACGCCGGTCGTGCCGGGAGTGAACGCGGACGCGGACACCATCCGCGAGATCGCGGAGTTCCTTCGCGGCGTCAAAAGCGTCACACGATACGAGCTTCTGCCGTATCATCCGCTGGGCATCCCGAAGCAGCGCGCGCTGGGACTTCCCGAAACACGGTTTGAAATCCCCTCAAAAAAACTGATGGAGGAACTGAATCAATATGCTTTCCTACGCTGACCGCATCGCCGCGATGCGGAAAACCAAAATCGAACACACCTTACAGAAGCGCGTGCAGAACGGCTGCACCGACCTTGACGACTTCGGAACGGTCCCGCTGCCCGAAGGCTACGAGGTCATGCCGTGGTACACGAGCGAGAACGGCAGCTTCTACGGCTGCACGGGCATGGCGGAGAATTTCGCCCGCGTATGCGACGCGCACCCGGCGTATGTCGACCCGATGGAGATGCTCTGCGGACGCTGGCGCGATATGCTGGTCAACTACCGCGGCGACGTGCATTATATGCCCGACTGGATGAAGAAGAATCCGAAGCTGCGCGATTTTGTCGCGGGCGGACAGGTCACGGCTCAGTGGAGCAAGCGCTGGGACGAAAAGACCTATCCCTACGACGATCTGAAGCCCTATCAGAAGCTCTACAACATTTCGACGGGCATTGACGGCGACGCGCATTTCGCGTGCGACTACCGGATCGGTCTGGCGCTCGGCTTCGGCGGGTTCCTCGAAAAGATCGAGAAGTACCGCGCGGTGAATCCGGGGAAGGACGAGTTCTACGACGCGGAGAAGAAGGTCGTCGAGGCGATGATCCGCTTCATCGACCGTCACATTGCGAAGATCGCGGAGCTGATCGAAAGCGAGACCCGTCCTGAGATCCGGGAAAGTCTCGTGACGATGAAAAAGACCTGTGAGAACGTCCGTCTGGGCGCGCCGAAGACCTTCCGCGAAGCCTGCCAGTGGGTGGCGTTCTTCAACTGCTTTGCGCGGATCTACACGCGCGACGGCGCGGGTTTCCAGCTCGACACGATCCTGCTTCCGTACTATGAAGCGGACGTGAAGGCGGGCATTCTGGACGACGAGACGGCGAAATTCCTCATTGCGAACCTCTTGCTGATCGACCCGCACTACTATCAGATCTCGGGCGTCGATGCGAACGATAAGGACATCACGAACCATCTGTCGTATCTGATCCTGGACGCGGCGGACAGCATCAACATTTCCTGCAATCTGACCGTTCGGGTCCACGACAACTGCGATCCGGAGTTCTTAAAGCTCGCGGTGAAGTATCTGTTCAAGAATCAGAACGGCTGGCCGCGTTTCTGCGGCGACAGGGCGCTGCTCGAAGGCTACATGAAGAACCACGACCGTCACGGCGATCCGATCACGAAGGAAACGGCGCGGGAGCGCATTGCGGTCGGCTGCAACTGGATGTGCGTGCCGGGTCTGGAATTTCCGATGAACGACACGGTAAAGATCAACGTGGCGAAGGTGATGGAGCAGGCGCTGCTCGATCTGAGGAAGGAAGCGAAGCCTTCCCTTGCGCGTCTGATGGCGTTATGGGAGGATCATCTGCGCCGCGCGGTCTATGTGACGGCGGCGGGCGTGAATCTGCATCTTGATCACATCGGCGAGGTGACGCCGGAGCTGGTCATGAATCTGATGTTCAAGGGTTCGATCGAGCAGGGTCAGGACGCATCGAAATGCGCGGAGCTTTACACGATCGGCTGCGACGGCGCGGGACTTGCGATCGTCGCCGACTCGTTCGGCGCGATCGAGACGCGCATCGAGCAGGAGCATTTAGTGACGTGGGAGCAGCTCTTTGAAGCGCTCGACAACAATTTCGAGGACGAGCGTCTGCGTGCGATCATGAGATCCGCGCCGAAGTACTGCGAAGGCGGCACGGTCTCGGACGCATGGGCGAAGAAGCTGACCGACAGCTTTGTGAGGATCGTCCGTGCGCAGGAGATGCCGGACGGACGGATGTTCATTCCGGGCTGGTTCTCGTGGGCGCGCACGATCGAATACGGCAAGGCGGTCGGTGCGACGCCGAACGGACGCCGCAGCGGCGAGCCGTTATCTCACGGAGCGAATCCGAATCCGGGCTTCCGTCGGGACGGTGCGGTCACGGCGCAGGCGAACGGCATTGCGTCGGTTCAGCCGGGTTACGGCAACACGGCTCCCTTACAGCTTGAGTTCGACCCGAAGATCGCGGCGGACGAGGGCGGCATCGAAGCGGTCTGTGCGCTGATCCGCGGTCATTTCGATCAGGGCGGCACGCTGATCAACATCAACATTCTGAACGGGGAGAAGCTATTGGAAGCGAACCGCGACCCGTCGCTCCATCCCGATCTTGTGGTCCGTGTGACCGGTTTCACGGCGTACTTTGCGTCCCTGTCGCCCGAGTTCCGTCAGCTGGTGGTCAACCGTTTCCTCGAAGGGATCTGATTCAGGCTCTTCCGGAGTCTCTGCGGCGCGGGCGCGTTCGGCGCGCCCGCGCAGGCTTCCCTTTCAGCCGGGCTTACGGCGGGAGACGTTCCCTCGTTCTGTCGTCCGGGCGCGTTCGGCGCGCC
>JAZRXB010000216.1:0-7733 GCA_045600005.1 Eubacteriales bacterium
ATAAAAATACCTCTAAGGCGAGCCATCGCGCCGATATGGGGATAGCTGACAAAATAAATTTTGTCAGCGGCGATAAGCGCGAGTACCGATTGTAAAACGAAGTTTTACAATCGACTAAAAATGATTTCTTTCGGGTTCATGGCTTCTCTGCCGGACAGACGCCGTTCGGTCTTCCGGCAGAAGACCGTTTATTTCACCACGACGTTCGCTTCGCCGAGCAGTGTGCGCAGCTCGTTCAGCACGAACGGAGTCGCGTTCAGCTTCACGCCGTTCATTCGGATATAGGACGCTTTCGCCTTGTCAAAGAATACGATCTCAGCCGTGCCGTCGCAGAAGATCGAACAGAGATTGGCGGCTTTCCGAAAACCTCTGTCGGATTTCTCCGCCCGTTCGACCCGCAGATAGACCCGCTTCGGCAGAAGAAGCGGCTCGGCGGGCGCAGGGGGCGGCATGGACGGACGGTACGCGGCTTCGGGCGGCGGCTCGAAGCCGGGAGGCGGAACGACGACCACATGATGCCATCCGTTTCCGTCTGACGGCGGCTTCGGCGCTTCGCCGGTCTGTGTTCCCGAAACGGGAGCGCCGGTCGAGACGGGAACGCCGGTCGAGACGGGAGCGCCGGTCGAGACGGGAGCGCCGGATGATGCGGTCCGCGCACCGGAAGGACGTCCGGCATAGGGACGCGGGGAGCGCTCCGAGAAATGCGCATTGTCGTCGAGCGGAACGGCGGTCGAGCAGAGGAGCTTCGGGTCCTCCTCGTCCCGCACGGAAAGCTGACCGACCACACAGAGCGCCGCGTCCTCCGAAAGCAGTCCGCCGATGCTTTCCAGCACCTTCGGGAAAACGATGACCTCCATTTCGCCGAAGTTGTCCTCCAGCGTGACGAACGCCATCTGCGCCCCGTTTTTCGTCGTTTTCAGGGAACGCCGGGTCACGATGCCGCAGACCGTGACGGTCTGCCTGTCCTTGAATTCATTTTCCTGTTCCGCGTCCTCCGAAAAGGCACGCAGGATGTCGCCGATCGACGACGGATGCAGCGTTTCGGCGTGCTTTGCATAGTCTTCGAGCATATGACCGGAGAAATACACGCCCGAGCATTCCTTTTCGAGCTTCAGCTTTTCGCGGAAGGACAGCTCCGGCACATCGGGATAGCGGAAGCCCTCCGGCTTCGCGTCGGCGTCTCCCTGCGAGAACAGGTCGAGCTGCCCGGCAAGATTGCCGCGGCTCCGCTCCGCCGCGCCGTCCGCGATCGCTTCATAGGATAATAACAGCTGACTGCGAAAGACGCCCAGCCCGTCGAACGCGCCGCATTTGATGAGCGCTTCCAGCTGACGCTTGTTCATGTCCTGTCCGACCATCCGCTCGACGAAATCCTCGAAGGAGACGAACGGTTTTCCCGTCCGCTCGGCGATGATCCGGTTGATGAAGCCCTCTCCGAGATTCTTTAACGCCAGCAGACCGAAGCGGATGTACCGCTCCTTCCCGTTCACGACGGCATGATAATGAAGTCCGCTCTCGTTGATGTCCGGCGGCAGCACGCGGATGCGGTACCGCGTGCATTCCGACACGTATTCCGCCGTCTTGCCGGGACTGCCCATGACCGAAGTCATCAGCGACGCCAGATATTCGCAGGGGTAGCGGCATTTCAGATACGCGGTCCGATAGGACAGGATCGCGTAAGCCGCCGCGTGGCTCTTGTTGAACGCATAGCTTGCGAAGCCCGACATCTCGTCGAACAGCCGGTTCGCGGCGTCCTCCGCCACGCCGTTTTTCAGCGCGCCCGCGACGAAAACATCCCGCTCGCGCGCCATATCCTCCGCCTTTTTCTTCGCCATCATGCGGCGGACGAGGTCGGCGCGTCCGAACGTGTAGCCCGCGACGCTCCGGCAGACCTGCATGACCTGCTCCTGATAGACCATACAGCCGTAGGTCACGTCGAGGATCGGCGCGAGCAGCGGCGTTTCATAGGTGATCTTCGACCGATCGCGCCGGTTTTCGATGTATTTCGGGATCGAATCCATCGGACCGGGACGGTAGAGCGAGATCGCGGCGATGATATCCTCGATGCAGTCGGGACGGAGCTGGGTCAGCATCTGACGCATTCCGCCCGATTCGAGCTGGAACACGCCGCCCGTCGCGCCCTGAGAGATCAGCTCATAAACCTTTTTATCGTCGAACGGCAGGGCTTCCACCGAGAAATCCGGCTCCCGTTCGCGGATCTGACGCTCGGTGTCCGAGATGATCGTCAGATACCGAAGCGCGAGAAAATCGAATTTGAGCAGTCCGAGCTTCGCCGACGTATCCATGTCGAACTGCGTGACCGGCATATCGCCGTTGACCGCCAGCGGCACGTACTCGTAAACCGGTTTGTCGGTGATGACCACTCCGGCGGCGTGCGTCGACGAATGGCGCGGCATTCCTTCGAGCGCCTTCGAGGTCTCGATCAGCCGCTTCACCCGCTCGTCCGAATCGACCATTTCGCGAAGCGTTTTGCTCGTTTCCAGCGCGGAATCGAGCGTCACGTCCAGCTCGCGCGGGATACATTTCGCCACCGCGTCCACGTCGGCGTAAGGCATTCCGAGCGCGCGTCCGACGTCGCGCACGACCGCGCGCGCCGCCATCGTACCGAACGTGACGATCTGCGCCACGTGATCGGCTCCGTACCGCTCGCAGACATAGGCGATCGCCTCGTCCCGGCGGGTGTAGCAGAAGTCGGTATCAAAGTCGGGCATACTGACCCGTTCGGGATTCAGGAAACGCTCAAATAACAGGTCGAACTGTAACGGGTCGAGATCGGTGATGCCGATGAGGAACGCCACGAGACTGCCCGCGCCCGAACCGCGTCCCGGTCCGACCGGGATCCCCTTCCCCTTCGCGTGATTGACGAAATCCTGCACGATCAGGAAGTATTCGGCATAGCCCATCTTCCCGATGACCGACAGCTCATAGGAAATGCGCTCGCGGTACTCGCTCTCCGGATGACGGTCGGTGAACACGATCCGTCCGCTTTTCACGCGGCGGTCAAAACCGGCTTCGGCGAGCCGTTTCAGATAATCCTCCGGCGCGGAGCCGTCCTCCGGACGGAACGCGGGAAGATAGAGCTTTGTAAAATCAAAGTCAAAATTACATTTTTCGGCGATGAGCGCCGTGTTGGCGATCGGGTCGCCGAGCGCTTCATCCGACAGATAACCGAACAGCTTCGTCATCTCGTCGGTCGTCTTGTAGTAGAACTCGTCGGTCTCAAAGCCGATCGGTCTGCCGTCCGTGATGACGTTCCCGGTCTGGATGCAGAGCAGGACCGCCTGCGTATCCGCGTCGCGGCGGCGGAGATAGTGAACGTCGTTGGTCGCGGCGAGCGGGATCTGAAGCTCTCTCGACAGCCGCACCAGTCCTCGGTTGACCTGCCGCTCCTCATCCAGACCGTGGTCCTGGATCTCCAGATAGTAATCCTCGCCGAACAGCGACTTCATGAAAGAGGCGTGTTCCTTTGCGCCGTCGTAGTCGCCGCCTAACAGCGCGCGCGGTACTGCGCCGGACAGACAGGCGGACAGTGCGACCAGTCCCTCATGGTGTTCTTCCAGCAGCTCCCGGTCAATGCGGGGCTTGACGTAAAAGCCCTCCGTGAAGGCTTTTGTCACCATATAGATCAGATTGCGGTAGCCGGTCTCGTTTTTGACGAGCAGGACGAGATGATGACTCGACGTGTCCTCGCCATGCGAGCGGTCGAAGCGCGTGCGGCGCGCCAGATAGACCTCGCAGCCGATGATCGGCTTGATCCCCGCGCTTTTGCAGGCGTTGTAAAACGCGACCGCGCCGTACATGACGCCGTGGTCGGTCAGCGCGCAGGCGGTGTGTCCGCACTCCTTCGCCCGCGCCGGGATATCGGTGATCCGGCACGCGCCGTCGAGCAGACTGTATTCGCTGTGCAGATGAAGATGCACGAAATCCGGCATGACCGATTCCTCCCTTTGATATCATGATTTAACCGATTGTTTCATGCTTTGAGATGACAAACGTTATAATAACACCTCTAAGGCGAGCCCTCGCGCCGATATGGGGATAGCTGACAAAATAAATTTTGTCAGCGGCGATGAGCGCGAGTACCGATTGTAAAACGAAGTTTTACAATCGACTAATATCATGATTTCCAGTCGATGATCTTTTTCAGTCTGTGGTTGACCCCCGACTTGGTGATCGGCGGGTCGTGCAGAGCCGCGAGCTGGGAGAGCGTCGCGCTCTCGTTTTCCAGACGGAGCATTGCCGTCTGCTTCAGCTCGTCCGGCATACGGTCGATCTCGCCGCTGTCGATCAGCGCCCGGATCGCGGAAAGCTGATCGGTCGCCGCCGAAACGGTCTTGCCGAGGTTGGCAAGCTCGCCGTTCGCCATGCGGTTGATCTGAGAACGCAGCTCGCGTTCGATCTTTTTGTTCATCAGCGTGAACATCGCGTTGTTCGCGCCGACGGTCGCCAGAAAAGTCTCGATGCTCTGGCTGTCCTTGTAGTATAAAACCTGTTCGCTTTTCCGAACCATGCGCTTCGGTTCGAGTTCCAGCCCGGTCAGGATCAGGGCAAGACCTTCGGCGAGCGTTTCGTCGGTCAGCGTCAGCTCGAGATGATAGCCCTTGTCCGGGTCGGTGATCGTACCGCAGGACAGAAACGCTCCCCGCACAAACGCCGCCCGGCAGTTCGTACAGCGGAACATCTCGGGACGGATCCCGCACGCCGCCGCGTCCGCCGGATAGTGAAAGCCGCCGAACAGCCGCTCCATGTCCTTCTTCTGCACGACGGTGATCTTGTTCGAGCTGCGCTCGTCCGCCTCTCCGCTCTTATGCTCGGTGACGTAGAGATTGCCGTCGATCTGATAGAGATCGTGCAGCCGTTTCATCGTCAGAGCCGCGAGCCCTTCGCAGGACGTGACCAGCTTGATACGCTGGCGGGTGAAAATACCGGCTGTGCACAGAATGCCGTACAGCTCCGCGCGGCGGCAGCAGTCGTGCTTGAGATTTTCGGAAAGCGAGATGAGACTTGCCTTCGTTTCTTTGGCAAATGACATGACAGAACACCCTGCTTTCGAGAAAAACGGTATGTCCGCTTATTTCGTGATATCCCGGTGAATCGTAACCGTTTTGTATCCGCGTGCGCGGATATAGGAGGCGAGCGCTTCGGCGATGGCGACCGAGCGGTGCTTGCCGCCGGTACAGCCGACGCCGATGATCAGCTGCGCTTTTCCTTCCTCCTGATAGAGCGGAAGCAGATAGCCGACCATATCGTACAGCTTCGCGCAGAAATCGTTCGTCACCTTATGGGAGAATACGAAATCGCGCACGGGCGCTTCCAGTCCGTTGTGATTCTTTAACTCGTCGTAATAGTAGGGGTTCGGGAAGCAGCGCACGTCGAACACGAGATCCGCCTCCGCCGCAGCGCCGTACTTGAAGCCGAAGGACATACAGGTGACGAGCATTTCATGCACCGTTCCGGTCTGAACGATGCCGTAAACCTTGTCGCGCAGCTGAGCGGTGGTCAGCTTCGTCGTATCGATGACGTAATCCGCCCTCTGCTTCGCTCCCGACAGCATGGCGCGTTCGGTCGCAAGCGCTTCGGCGATGCTGATCTTCCTCGCCGCGACCAGCGGATGAGCGCGGCGCGTGAATTTGTAGCGGGAGATGATGACCTCGTCCGCGCATTCCATGAAGATCGTGCGGCAGTTGAAGCCCTGCTTTTTCAGATCGTCCAGACGGGAAAAGAGCGTTTCAAATTCAAGCTCGCCGCGGATGTCCACGATAAAGGCGATCTTCCCCTCGCTGCCCGCCGTGCCGGAATAGATCTCCGCGACCTTCGGGATGAGCTGCGCGGGCATATTGTCGATGCAGTACCAGCCGAGGTCCTCGAGCGTGTTCGCCGCCTGCGATTTTCCCGCGCCGGACATACCGGTGATAATGATAAATTCCATAATGATCCAGCTGTTCCTTATTATACGCCGTCAGCCCCGGACGTTTCCGATCATCTGCACTTCGCATTCGATGCTGACGCCGTATTTTTCCGCGATTTCCTTTTTGATGATGCCGATCAGCTCATACACGTCCCGCGCGGTCGCGCCGCCGCGGTTGACGATGAAACCGGCGTGCAGCTCGGAAACCTCCGCGCCGCCGACCCGGCGTCCCTTGAGCCCGGCTTCCTCGATGAGCTTCGCCGTAATGAAACCCTTCCCGCGCTTGAAAACGCTGCCCGCGCTGGGATATTCGAGCGGCTGCTTTTCACGGCGGCGCGTCATGTAATCGTTCATCTGCGCCTGAATGGCGGCGGGATCGCCCGCGGAAAGTTTGAAATCGGCGGAAAGAACGATCCGTCCCGAATCCATATAGCAGCTGTGACGGTAGGAAAAATCGTGCGCGTCCCCGTCTGTCCTGCCGGTCTTGCCGGTCGCCGGATCGTACCAGAAGCTCGAAACGACCGCGCTCGCCAGCTCGCCGCCGTAAGCGCCCGCGTTCATGAAAACGCCGCCGCCCACCGTTCCGGGAATGCCGTAGGCGAATTCAAGCCCGGTCAGCGCTTCCTTTGCCGCTTCCCGTGCCAGTACCGTCAGCGGAACGCCCGCCTCGGCATGGATCATCGTGCCGTCCGCCCGGATCCCGTGCAGTCCCGTCAGGACCACGACCGCGCCGCGGTATCCTTCGTCGGCAGCCAGCACGTTCGTGCCGTTGCCCAGCACGAGAAGCGGCAGACCGCATTCCCGTACCGCGTTCAGAGCCTCAGCCGCTTCGTCGGCGCTCCGGGGAAGGATCACAACGTCGGCGGGACCTCCGATCCGGAAGCTGGTATAAAGCGCCAGCGGAGAATCCGTGCGGAATTCGATCCGGCGGTCTTTGAGGAATTCACAGAGACGGGAATCGGAACGAGAAACGTTCATATCAACCAAAACCATGTCGCTTCCGAAAACGGAAGGACGATATCCTTTCCGGGAATAATAAAAACAGAATTCTCACTTTGTGAGAAGACATAACAGCTCTTCGTAGCTGCCGACCGCCGCGTCGGGCGTGATGCCTGTCGTATTGACCGCGCCGCGCGGATTGTACCAGACCGTCTTAATTCCGGCGCGGCGTCCGCCTTCGATATCGGAGGTCAGCGAATCTCCGACGATCACCGAAGCATCGCGCTTTTCCTCGCCGACGGAAGCGAACACATAATCAAAATAGGTCTCCATCGGCTTCGGAGCGCCCGCGTCCTCGGAGACGAAGATCCCCTTGAAATACGGATGGATCGGCGAATGCTCAAAGCGCTTTTTCTGCACGGGCGAAAGTCCGTTGGTCGCAAGATAGAGGGAGAAACGCGCCGAAAGCGTCCGGCAGAGCTCCTCAGCACCGTCGAACAGGCGGGAGCAGCCGGCAAGCGCGCCGATGAACATCCGGTTGAACGCCGCGCCGTCTTCCTCCCGGAAGGCTTCGTCGACCGTCTTCCTATACAGAAAAAAACGGTGCGCCTGTAAATAATCCTGCGAGATCTCTCCGCGTCCGAACCGTTCCCACAGACCGGCGTTGATCTTCTGATAGCGGAGATAATCCTCCTCGGTATAGGATATGCCGTGTTCTGCCATGACGACCCCGAAAGCGCTCCGTTCCGCGCCCTCAAAGTCGAACAGCGTCATATCCGCGTCAAACAGAATGACCTCGATCCGACCCGCGTCAAACGGTTCCGTGTCGGTGGGGGGGGGCGCCGGCCCCACCCGGGTTCCAGTT
>JAZRXB010000217.1:0-35885 GCA_045600005.1 Eubacteriales bacterium
CATGATTTTTTCTCCGTTTTTTTGTTCTATATTTGCGGTTTGGTCACTTCAAGTATACCACAAAAACGGAGAAAAATCAGTAGTTTTGCTGTTAAAAAAGCATTGTGCCGATTGGCTTTTTTGACTTTTACAATCGGCTACCACAAAACAGGAAAGGAGGAAAACGCCATGAAGATTGAAGCAAAAGTACAGAAGACTTTCGACACCGGCTCTGTAAAAGCCATTTGCGATGTCACCCTTGACGGAGCATTTGCCATTCACGGAGTCAAGCTGATCGAAAGCGAAAAAGGCCGCTTTGTTTCCATGCCTGCCGACAAATGGAAAAACTCGCAGGGCGAAACACAGCACAGAGACATCGCACATCCCCTCAATGCTGAAATCCGCAAGGAACTGTTCGCGGCTGTAGAAAAAGCCTACGACAGCCATGTTCAGGGTATCAGCGAAAATGACCTGCCCTTCGGAATGAAGTAATTCACGCAGCACAAAAACCAACCCAAAATCAAATTAAAATCAAAAAACAGAAAGAAAACGAGGTATTTATTTTATGAAAAAGTTCTTTAACTCCATTTCCAACAAGTTCAACTCCATCGCAGTTTCTGCAAAGACCGCAATCGTCAACACCCGTGCTGAGGGTTACGTCGACTCCGGTGTAAAGATCCTTATCGCCGTCGTAATCGGCGCACTGCTCCTCTCCGGTCTCTATGCACTCTTCAACACCACGATCATGCCCACCGTGACCTCCAAGATCCAGGGCCTCTTCAACTACGCAGGTTAATCCAAAACCAACAAACAAATCAAAATAAAGAAAGATAACGAGGTAATTATTTTATGAAGAAGATCATCAACTCCATCACCAATAAGTTTAACGCTCTCGCAGTCCGCACTCAGACCGCAATCGCCAACACCCGCGGCGAAGGCTACGTCGATTCCGGCGTAAAGATCCTTATCGCCGTCGTAATCGGTGCGCTCCTCCTCTCCGGTCTCTATGCACTCTTCAACACTACGATCATGCCCACCGTGACCTCCAAGATCACCGAGCTCTTCAACTTCGCGGGCTAATCGAAACGACACCACAAACCAAATCAAAATAAAGAAAGATAACGAGGTAATTATTCTATGAAAAAGTTCTTCAACTCCATCACCAACAAGATCAATTCCATCGCTGTTTCCGCCCAGACCGCAATCGCCAACACTCGCGGCGAAGGCTACGTCGACAGCGGCGTCAAGATCCTTATCGCCGTCGTAATCGGCGCTCTTCTCCTCACCGGTCTCTACACGCTCTTCGATGACACCATCATGCCTACCGTCACCACGAAGATCCAGAACCTCTTCAACTTTGCAGGCTGATCGATCACGGTCAGCCTTTTATTATGCGGGGCGGCGAAGATCCGTCCCGCAATCTTTATAAATAATATGGAGGAAATCACATCATGAAGAAACACATTATGCTCCTTATGGCTATTGTCTGTATGTTTGCGATGCTCACCGGCTGCGTACAGCAGGACATCGGTGTAGCACTGAACGCAGACGGAACCGGTACGGTTTCCGCAACCATCGGCATCGAAGAAGATGCCTACGAACAGCTCGTTGGTATGGGTTCGGATATCTTTGAAGGCAAGGAAACATCCACCTACGAGCATGACGGTAAGACCTATGTGTCGTACACCGAAACCAAGAGCTATGAGAACTACGAGGACATTGAAAAAGCTCTGCTTGAAATGACCTATGAGTCCGATGTTTTTGACGGACTTAACACCGAAGACTTTGAAACGGAAGATGCCGAGGAATCTGCGGAAGCAGCAGAGCATGCGCCCATTTTCAAGAGTGTGTCCATCGACAAAAGCTCCGGTCTTTTCTACAGCAATTACACCTTTAAGGCGGAGATGAATCCGCAGGAAATCGCCGATTCGGAAGATATCGAAATGGATCTGCCCATTGATACTGACTCTTTTCGCATGACCTTCACTGTAACGATGCCTTCCGATATCACGCAGGCTAACGGGGCGACCATTGATGGAAACAAAGCAGTATTCGAGATCGACGATATCACCGAAGCGCAGGAATTCTCCGTCATTTGTGAGCAGAACAATGTGGCGGCAGTCATTGTCATTATTGTCGTTATCGTCATCGTTCTCGGTCTCTTCTTTTTTCTCACAAAGCGCAAGGGCTGATAACGCACAATGATACTCTCACTTATTAAACTCGGCGTACTGATTGCACTTCTGTTGTACGCGAGCATCAAGGACATCCGATCACGCGAGGTGCCGGACAGCGTTTCCGGCATGACGCTGATCCTCGGTCTTGTGGGTATCACAGCCGGGGATCTCCCATCCATGCTTCTCGGGATGGCTCTGGTATTCCTGCCTCAGTATCTTGCGGCGATCATCAATCCCGCCAAGGCACTCGGAGGTGCGGATATCAAGCTGTCCTCTGCGGCGGCATTTCTGCTTGGTGCGCCGAGGGGACTTTTTGCACTGATCGTAGGTCTCACACTGTCGGTCATTACCGTACCGATTGTACGAAAAGTCAAAAAGCTCCCGAAGAATCAACCTTTTCCGCTTGTACCGTTTCTTGCGGTCGGTATCATAGCGGCATATCTAAGGCATTACCGCACAGTTCTGATGGTGCGATTGCGCCGTCAGATTTCCCGTCAGACGAAACAAACCCCGGAAGGCATAGTACCTCCTATGCCGACGAAATTTGTACAGTATGACGGGAAAGATGCAAGGAAGCGTGCCATCAAGGCGAAAGCCGTGAATTGTGCGGTATTGCCTTAAATGCCTTGTGATAGCGAACGTTATAATAAAATCCGATTTTATATCGGCTTTGCCGATATAAAAACACCTCTGAGGCGAGCCATCGCGCCGGAATGGGGAGAGCCGTCAAAACAAGTTTTGCCGGCAGCGATAAGCGCAACTCAATAAACGATATCAAAAAAACATACGGAGGAAGCTATGCGGAAATTTACTGTCAGCCGGGACGATTCGATCTATGAAGCATGGCCGGACGTCGTACTCACGGACAGCGGGCGCATGGTCTGCGTCTTCTCGGAGTGCGAGCATCACGGCTGCCGCGACAACGCGCGGCTCTGCATCGTCACGAGCGATGACCGGGGCAGAAGCTGGTCGGCAAAAAAGTACCTCACCGAAAAGGGTACGCGGAACCTTTACTACAACTGCGCGCGCATTTCAAAGCTGTCCGACGGACGGCTCTGCGTCGTCTGCGATTACATCACCGGCGAGCGGAACGTCGAAACGATGCTCGTGCGGCTCTGGTTCAGCGCCGACGACGGCGAGACCTTCGAGGGACCGTTTGAGACGCCCGCGCGAGGCATCGTCCCCGACCGTCTGACCGAGCTGAAAAGCGGGCGCTGGCTGCTCGCCGCGCACCACGACGACCCGGAGACCGGAAAGCTCGCCGAGTATGTCTGGTACTCCGACGACAAGGGGAAAAGCTGGTCGGAGCGCATCGTGATGGCGTCCGACCCGCGTTACAGTCTCTGCGAAGCGTCGATGGTCGAGGTGAGACCGAACGAGATCGCGGCGTATTTACGGGAGAATTCGTTCGAAGGATACGACTGCTTCAAGGCGATCTCGCACGACGGCGGCGAGACGTGGGAAGGCGTGTATCGCGTGCCGCTGCCCGGCTGTCACCGCCCGACCGCCGGAATCCTTGACGACGGACGGCTGTTCATCACGTTCCGCTTCATGCAGGGCGGAAAGGGCTGGCTCGGCGCGTGGACGCAGAATATGTTCGGCGCGTTCCTGCCGCTCGAATGCGCGCTCGAACCCGACCGTCGGAAGCAGTCGGCGCGCATTTTCCCGATCGACTTCGACCGCAGCCCGGTCGCCGACCTCGGCTACACCGGCTGGGTGCAGTTCGACGACGGCGAGATCTACGTCGTCGACTATCTGGTGGACGACGCGCCCAAGGCGCAGATCAGAGGCTCGGCGTTCTATCCGGGAGAGTTCCTGTTCGACGTGCCGCAGAACGGATGAATGTCGAAAAAGCAACCTGACGGATTTCAAAAGCGGAACAATATCAATGATAGATATCGTAAAACGATAATAAGGAGTGAACAACATGAAACCTGAATTTCTGAAGGGCATCATGCCCGCGCTGATGACCGGCTTTACCGACGACCGCGAAGCCATCGACGACGCGCGAATGAAAAAACTCACCGCTCACCTGATGAAGCAGGGCGTACACGGTCTGTACGTCGGCGGCTCGTCGGGCGAAATGCTGCTCTGCTCGGATGCGGAACGCAGACAGCTGCTCGAAGACGTTCTGTCCGTGACCGAAAAGAAGATCACGGTCATCGCGCACGTCGGCTGCACCGGCACGCGCGAAACGCTCGCGCTGGCGCGTCACGCCGAAAAAGCCGGCGCGGACGCGCTGTCGTCGGTCACGCCGCTTTACTTCGCGTACAGCTTCACCGACGTGAAGCATTTCTACGAAGCGCTCGCCGCCGAGACCTCGCTGCCGGTCATCATCTACAACATTCCCGCGCGCACCGGCATGACGCTGAACGCCGCTCAGCTCCACGAGCTGCTGTCGATCCCGAACATCGGCGGCATGAAGTTCACGTCGTCCGACTTTTTCCAGCTCGAACGGCTCCGCGCCGATCATCCCGACAAGATCTTCTACAACGGCTCGGACGAAATGCTGCTCTCCGGTCTGTCCGCAGGCGCGGACGGCGGTATCGGCACGACCTATAACTTCCAAGCCGACCGGATGCTGGAAATTTACCGTCTGTACCACGCCGGAAAGATGAAGGAAGCCCTCGCCGTGCAGAGCAGAGCGAACAGGATCATCGAATCGGTCCTGAAATACGGCGTCATGCCCGCCTGCAAGGAGATCCTGCGTCTCGGCGGACTCGACTACGGCAAGTGCCGCGCGCCCTTCACGGCGCTCGACGACGATCAGATCGCCGCGCTCGCCGAAGACGTGAAGGAAAACCTCGGCGAAGGCTTCATGCTCGATTAACGATATCACGGGAAAATAACGATATCGAATAACGATCTTAAAGAAGCGGGACGTGCGGAGCGCGTCCCGCTTCTGCCGCATTTGCATATCGTAAAACGATAATGAAATGCTTTCGGAACCTTCCGGCAGTTTCTGCGTCTTATCGAATAGAGGTGATACGATGAAAAAACGGATGCTTTTCGCCGCGCTGGGACTTGGGACGGCAGGATTCCTGCTGCTTGCCGGGTGCGGCGGTGTGATGGAATATGCGGCTGGACGGGAGATGCTTCATGAAAATACGGCGGAGAAGCTGACGTCGGACGCACCGATGGAACCGGCGGAGGTCCCGCCGCCGTCAAATCCGGCGGAGCGCGGCGAACCTTACGGCGAGCCGGTCCATATCCGCACGAACGGCGGCTGGGATCGTTTTGCGTATCCGCTCGCCGTCTGTCTGACGTCGGCGGACGAGCTGACGCGGTATTACGACGCTTTTTCGGACTATTACGACCTCTCGCGCCACGCGAAGGTCTATGCCGACACGACGATCGGCTGGCTCGACGCGGTGGACGGATACGACGCGGACTGGTTCGGGACGCACGATCTTCTGATGATTTTAGTCGAAGCGCCGAGCGGGTCGATCCGGTATCAGCTGAAGATCGAGCCGGACGGCGGGGAAAATTTCCTCAGGGTCACGGAGCAGTGTCCGGAGTGCTTTACCGACGACATGGCGGAATGGCACCTGATGCTGCCGGTTTCCAAGGGCTGGCGGCCTGACCGGATCGTCTGCCTTGGAAAAGAGATCGAGGGCGGATTCCATGACGCGTCGCAGGCGGCAGAACTCGTTCGTGCGCCGGAACGGGTCGACCCGGCGCGGGCGAAGGTGCTTTCGGTCAGTGAGGACGGCGTGAAGGTCGAGCTTTGCGACCCTGTCTGGATCTCCCGGCTGGGCGACCGCTATACGCTGCCGCCGATCCTTTCCGACGGGACGGTTCTGACGACGTGCAAAGCGGGAGACGGGCTTCTCGTTACGTTCGATCTTTCCGGCGCGCCGTCGATCCATTCGCCATGGGGGTACGAAAAAGCCGTCGGAGCCGCAAAAATCTCTTGACAAAGAACTTCTTTCATGCTATAATATCAAAAGATGATATCATAACACGATAAGGAGAACCGAAATGCCGAAAAAATCGTTTGAAACGCTCACCGAGCCGATGTTTTACCTTCTGATGGCGCTGGAGGACGGCGACCGCTGCGGGAGCAATATCGCCGCTTTCTGCGCCGAACGCTCGTCCGGACGGGTGACGTTCGCGCCCGCGACGCTCTATACGCTGCTCGCCCGCTTTGACGAGGCGGGGTATATCCGCGAAATATCGTATAACGAAACGACCGGAGAGCGGAAGGTCGAGGGACGGATGCGTCTGTGGTCGCTGACCGAAACGGGCAGGGAAGCCTATCTGGCGGAGGTCGAGCGTCTGCGCCGCTGTCTGAACGACGCCTTCCCGGACGGAAGCGGATGGGAGCAGCCCGCCGGACGCGGTGCGGGAGCCGGTCGAAACGGCCGGCTGTCGGAGGTCCTGCTCTGAAACGACAGACCTGCGGTCTCCCCAACCGCGGCGCCGCGTTTGGGCAGTTCTGCGCATTCTGATATCAATCAACGATATCGATTAACGAAAAAGTCGGAGACAGCTTTGTCCCCGACTTTCTTTTTAAGATGTGAAGCCGCTCCGATCTGGTCGGAGCGATCAAAGAATTCCGCCGTGGCGCTTGCGATAGCCGCCGGGCGTTTCATTCATGATGCGGCGAAACGCACTGACAAAATAAGCCGGTGAAGTGAAGCCGCACAGTTCCGCGATCCGGTTCGCGGGGGTCTCGGTGGTGATGAGCATCCGCGCCGCGTTCTGCACACGCACGGTGGTCAGGTAACGGTGGAGCGTCATGCCGGTCCGACGCAGGATGAGCTTGTTGACGTAGAATTCGTGATAGCTGACGCAGGCGGCGATCTCGCGGTTCGTGATCGGGCGCGCGTAGTTGTCGCGGATGAAGGCGATGACCCGGTCAGCCGCGTCCTCGGTGCGTCCGCGCGTCGGCAGGCTTCGGACCACTTCGGTCAGCGCCTGCTTGAGGATCGCGCCCGCCGTTTCCCGGAAGAAGCGCTTGCTTTCGCGGAACTCCCGCACGATCTCCTCGAGCTTCGGTCGGATCTGCTGCATATCGCGCCGCAGGATCAGCCCGTTCAGCTCCTCGCAGTCGTCGAATTCCACCTGCTCCGTGACTGTGGAAGCGTCGAAGTCCTTCTCGCTGACGATCGGGATGGATTCGGTGATCGATGCGTTCTGCTGTGTGAAATCGAAATTGAAGATGAAAAGCGAAAGGTCGGTCGGGTCCTCGAAGCTGTAACAATGCCCGGCTGGCCAGATAAGCAGACAACCCTCCGAGACGCTGTGCTCGGTCCCTTCATAGAAAAAGCGGGCGGAACCGCCTGAAACATAGACGAGCCGGCTGTCGGCGCTGCACGTGTTTCCCTGCGAATGGAGAAGTCCGCTTCCGGTCGCGTATCGGATGACCGGATTGATGTCGGATACAAGCAAACAGAATACCTCCTTGTAAAAAGTTTGTTTTTTCTAAATGAACAAGTTTGTTTTTCCTATTTTATTGCCGCAGGATTTGTGCTATAATCATTATAGCATATTTTTTTCCGCTTTTCAAGCAAATTCAGAAAAATGTGAGTTGATTCATACGAAATATTCCGTCGGATACCCGCAGAGACCGGATGAGGACTTCGTGCGGCAGATCATCGAAGCGAAAGACCGCATTTACGAGGTTTATTTCTCGCTTGGCAGCGACCCCAACGGCAGAAGCCCCGCGAACGCCGCCGACACCGGCGAAATGCCGTGGGAGACCCAGAAGCGCCAGCTCGACGACCTCGCCCGCTTCACGGACGCGGGAATCCCGCTCAACCTGCTTCTCAACGGCAACTGCTACGGCGCGGACGCGATGGCGCGCTCCTTCTTCATCCGGGTCGGCGAAACGCTCGACTGGCTGACAGAGCGGTTCAGCGTCCGCTCGGTCACGACGACCTCTCCGCTGATCGGCAAGTTTTTACATGAAAACTTCGAGGGGATGGAGGTCCGCGCGTCGGTCAACATGGGGATCGGCGAGGTCCCGGCGCTCGACTATGTAAGCCCGTTTTTCGACGGGTATTACCTGAAACGCGAGTACAACCGGAACCTTCCGAAGCTCCTCGCCGCGAAGGAATGGTGCGAAAAAAACGGCAAAAAGCTCTATATGCTCGCCAACAGCGGGTGCTTAAACGACTGCTCCGCGCACACCTTCCACGACAATCTCGTCTCCCACGAAGCCGAGATCGCAAAGAGGGACAACGCCTACGCCTTCACCGGCGTCTGCCGCGACTATCTGAAAAATCCAGACAAACGCGCTTCTCTCGTGTGCGACATGAACTATGTCCGCCCGGAGGATATGCACCTCTATGAGGGGCTGTTCACCGCCGCGAAGCTCGCCACCCGCGTCAACCGGAATCCGGGGCGCGTGCTGGCGTCATATCTGAACGCCCGCTATGTCGGTCCGGTCACGGATCTGCTCGAACCGGACAACGGCTCGGCGATCTTGCCCGATATTCTCGACAATTCGCTCTTCCCGGCGGGATTCGGCGAAAAGGTCCGCTCGTGCGCGAAAAACTGCGCGGAATGCGGATATTGCAAAGAGGTCTATGAGAGCGCCCGCGTGACGCTCGAGGGCGACGTCTTCGTCGGCAGCGACGAGGAGGACGCTTCGTGCGGGAAGACCTGACGGTCCGCCCGCGCATCAGGCGGTCTCTGAAAATCAGAGGAGAAAATTCAGAGTCCGCCGTTATAAGGTTATCGTTTCCCATTCTACCAACGAAAGGATTGACAGAAAACCATGTTGACCAGTCAGATGATCAAAGAGGCGGCTCTCCGTGCGGGAGCCGACGCCTGCGGCATCGCCCCGATCTCCCGTATGGAAGGCGCTCCGGACGAAATGAATCCGAAGTTCCTGTTCCCGAAGGCAAAGAGCATGATCGGCTTCATCTTCCGCATTCCGCGCGGCGTACAGAGAGGCATCGAGGAGGGCACGCAGTTCTTCCAGTACCCGTCGATGGCTTACGGCGGGATCAATGAGATCTTCGCGCCCGCGGTGCTTTACGCCGTAGGCAAGGTGATCGAGGACGAGGGCTATGAAGCGTTCGTCTACCGCAACACCGGCGCGCGCGGCGTCGTCTCCGATATGGACGGCTCGCAGGGCAGCACGCTCTCGCCGGAGGAGCAGATCGAGGTCGTCGAACACGCCAAGACCCGCACCGCTCACCACAGAAGCGTCACCTACACGCACGCCACCCGCGGCGACAATGTGCCGCCGGATCTTCAGTTCTCGTTCCGCATCGCGGCGGTCGCCTGCGGTCTGGGCGAGATCGGTTACAGCAAAATGCTGCTGACCCCGCAGTTCGGTCCGCTCCAGAGGATCGCGTTCATCTTCACCGACGCGGAGCTGGAATACGACGAGATGTATCACGGCGAACCGCTCTGCAAGAAGTGCATGAAGTGCGTGCGCGAATGCCCCGGTCACTGCATCCCCGACGTCAAGACCGGCAACACCGTCAAGATCAGGATCGAAGACAAGGAGCTTGAGTGGGGCAACATTGATATGTGGCGCTGCTATGCGTTCTACACGCACGCCGGACGCTACTACAACCCCTTCGTTCCGAAGGAGGTCTGGGACGAGAACAGGGACGGAAACCTCGACCTGATGGAAAAAGAGGGGACCAAGGCAAACGAGCAGGAGATCATGAAGGTCTACACCTCGCTCCAGAACTACTTCCCGACGTGGATCGGCTACAACATGGCGAAGTGCGGCGGCTGCATCCGCGCCTGCGTCAGCCGTCTGGAAAAGAACGGCGGCTGTCTCGAAGGCAAGTTCAAGGAACCGCTCCGCACCCGCACCAAGCCGTGGAAGCTCGACCGCTGAAAGGAGAAAACATCATGCTGACTTCTGAACTCATCAAAAAACGCGCAGCCGAGCTTGGCGCGACGGTCTGCGGCATCGGCGGCTTCGACGTCTTCAAGGGCGAGATCCCCGGACGCGACCCGCTGCTGATCCTTCCGAAGGCGAAGGCGATCATCGGCTTCGGCTTCGCTATCCCGCGCGGCTTATATAATATGATGGAAAACGGCTCCGCGTACTACGCCTACACGTCGCTTGGCGTGAAGTATCTCGACGAGGAGACCGCCGAGATCTTCCTTCTCAAAATGTGCGGCATGATCGAGGACGAGGGCTATGACGCCTGCCCGCAGAAATCCGTGCCGAACCTCCGTATCAAGGGCGACAAGGCGACCAATCCCGAGGTCAAGGATACCTATGAGCTGATCCACGCCGTTCCGGTCGAGGAAGGCAAACCCGCGCCCGACGTCATCATCGACTTCGGCAAGGCGGCCATGGCGTGCGGCATCGGTACGCCGGGCATGAGCGGAAAGATCCTCAGCCCGAAGTACGGTCCGTTCATGCGCTGGTGCTTCCTCATCACCGACGCGCCGCTCGAGCTGGACGCGCCGATGACCGAATCGCTCTGCGACGGCTGCGGCCAGTGCGCCGAAGCCTGCCCCGGTCACGCGATCGACAAAGACGGACTTGACACGTGGCAGTGCGCCGTTTATTACCGCGGCGCGCACAGGTCGAACCCCTACATGAACGACAGCTTCCTTGCCGGCGACCCCGAGCGCGAAGCGGTCATTAACGGCGAAAAGCGGTTCGACGCCGTTTCCGCCCGCGCGATCTTCCCGAAGATCAATTTCCTTCCGAATACCAACTGGGGCTACGCGCCCTGTCTGTGCGGCAAAAAGTGCGATATTGCCTGCTATAACCACTTAAAGGAGGTTCGCGGCAAATGAGAAACGAAATCATCGAGCTTGCCAAAGCCTGCGGCGCCGATCTGGTCGGCTTCGCGCCCGCTTCGCGTTTTGAGGCGGAGGACCCGATCTTCAAGCTCATGCCCGAAACGAAGACGGTCATCGGTCTGGGCTTCCGTGTGCTGCGCGGTTCGCACCGCGGCGTCGAGGAAGGCTCGACCTATTACCAGTATTCCACGATGGGCGTGGAGAATCTCGAAGAGACCGTCATGCCGGGTGCGCTGATGCGCGTTTCGACCCTCATCGAGGGCGAGGGCTTCACCGCGCTCCCGCAGCGCCGTCATCAGAAGATCATGGCGGCTGAGAACGACACGAACCCCGAGGTCCACACCGAGATGATCTATCGCGGCAGGACCGCCGAAACGCAGATGGATTTCCTGAACACCGCCGTCAAGTGCGGGCTTGGCGAGATCGGCTTCCACGGCGCGCTGCTCTGCGACGAGTTCGGACCGTTCATCCGGTATTGCTTCATCCTGACCGATGCGGAGCTTGACGCGACGCCGATGTACGCGCCCCACCTGTGCGACAGGTGCGGCGAGTGCGTAAAGGGCTGCCCCGGTCACGCCATCGGCGAAGACGGAAAGGTCCGGAACTGGCGCTGCGCCGTCTACTACAAGGGCGCGAACGGCTTGAAGAACCCCTTCATGGCTCCCGACGCCTATCCCGACATGCCCGACCGTCTCGACATCATCGCCGGAAACGCGAAGATCGAGAACGCCGAGGACGCGAAGGGGATCATCGCCGACACCTATTTCTACCCGTCCATCTCGCACGGCTATGTTTCGAGCATCTGCGGACGCGCCTGCGACGTCGCCTGCTACTGCCACCTCGAGGAAAAGGGCGTGTTGACGAAGAAGTTCCGCGAGAAGTTCCGCACCCGCGAGCCGTGGGCGTTCGATATCAGCCATTTCGACGTGAAGACCGAACAGGGCGACAAATAAGTCGGAGGGAATGTTATGAAAGCAAGAGCATTGAAACTGGACGGTTCGATGATCGATATCACCGTCGTTTCCGAGCAGACCGGGGATCTCATCACCGCAAAGCCGAAGGTCGACGACTGGTCGGACATCCGATACATCGACTTCGGTTACGATCTGGCGGAAGCCGACGCCGGAGACAAGGGTTATTTTGTCATCCCGCGCGGCAGCAATTCGCCGTCCGACCACATCTGCGCCTTCACCGAGCGTGAGGACGCTGAGCTTGACTGCTTCAATTTCCAGCTGATGATGTACGGCTTCACCGACGGAAAGCGCGGCTTCTGCGCGATCCCGACGGGGTACACCTACGAGTATCACGTCATCGTCGGCGTGAAGGGCGGACACTACTATATGTTCGCCCGCTTCCCGATCGGCGGGAAGGAGCCGTATGAGGAGATCAGCATCGAATACCGCCTGCTGTCGGGCGAAAACGCCGACTATTCGGGCATGGGACGCGCGTACCGCGAATACCTGCTGACCGAAGCGGGCGTGAAGTCGCTGAAAGACCGCATGAATCCGTCCATCGACTACGCGAAGGACGCGATGTATATCCGCATCCGTCAGGCGTGGAAGCCGGTCCCGTCTCCCGTGGAGGAGCAGACCGACGAAAACGAGCCGCCGATCTACGTCGCCATCGACTTCGAGAAGGTCGGAAAGCTGATGGAACAGCTCAAGGCGGCGGGACTTGAAAAGGCGGAGTTCTGTCTGGTCGGCTGGAACAAGTCGGGTCACGACGGACGCTGGCCGCAGGCGCTTCCGGTCGAACCGCTGCTGGGCGGCGAGGAAGGGCTTGAAAAGCTGCGCGTGAAGGCGAAGGAGCTGGGCTACGCGCTGACCTGCCACATGAACGTGACCGACGCCTACTCGATCGCCAACAACTATTCGGACGATCTGCCGGCAATCGACGAGAACGGCCGGATCTGCAAGCACGGCGGCACGTGGGGCGGCGGACGCGGAAGATGGATCTGCGCGAAGAAGGCGGTCGAGATCGCGAAGGAAGAACTGCCGAAGGTCGGCGCGCTCGGCTTCCGCGGACTCAACTACATCGACGTCATCAGCACCATCGCGCTCCGTCCCTGCTATTCGGAGAACCATCCGGTCAACCGCAGGGAAGCGGCGAACTGCTGGAAGGAGATCGCAAAGCTGAACCACGACGTGTTCGGCGGCTTCTCGTCCGAAGGCGGCTACGACTACACGCTGCCGTATCTGGATTACGGTCTGTACGTCAGCTTCTACGACACGAACACGAAGGATCTGCCGAAGCTGTTCGACAAGCCGGTCCCGCTGTGGCAGGTCGCTCTGCACGGCATCGTCATGTCGAACCCGTTCACGTCGACCGTGAACGCGCCGGTCAAGGAGCGCCGCCACCAGCTCGAAGTGCTGGAATACGGCGGACGTCCGACGATCTACATCTACTCGAAGTTCCTGTCCTCCGGCAGCAACTGGATGGGCAACGACGATATCGTCTGCGACACCGACGAGCAGATGGCGGACTGTGTGGAAAAGCTCTCGGCGATGTACAGGGAGCATAAGGACCTGTTCCGTCTCCAGACCGAGTTCATCGAGAAGCACGAGGAGCTGTCCGACGGCGTTTTCAGAACGACCTATTCGGACGGCACGACTGTGACGGTCGACTACAACAGGGAGACCTATTCGGTCGAAAAGAACTGAAAAGACAGCAAAGCGGCGCGTCCGGTAATCCGGACACGCCGTTTTGCTTATGTGAATGGGGAAGCTCTGTCAGACCGTCTGTCCCGACGGGGAAGGGAACGCACCGCGCATTCCTTACGCGCCGCGCATCCTTACGCGCCGCGTACCCTTACGCGCCGCATACCCTTACGCGCCGCGTACTCTTGCACGATGTACCGCGTATCCTGCGCACCGCGTACCCTTATGCGCCGCGTATCCTTACGCGCCGCGTATCCTTACGCGATGCTCAGCGCCGTGATGCTCGCGGCGGCGAGCGCGATGCCGGCCCACTTCACCGCGGACGTCTTTTCGCGGAAGAGGAACACCGAGTAGAGCGCCGACAGAAGCAGCACGCCGCCGTTCTCCACCGTGTAAAGCACCGGCGCCGGGATCAGCGGCAGCACGTACACCAGCCCGTTCACCGCCAGAGCGGCAGACGCAAGGCAGACGATCAGCGGCGGCACGCATCGCTTGTCGAACCGGAACGCTTCAAAGGTCTTGCCCTTTTCCTTCACCGCCAGCTGAACGAGCGCGATGACGCCCATCAGTCCGAACGTGATCGCCACCATTTCGCCGCTCTCGTCGCCGTGATAAGCCGACTGCATTTTGAGAAGCGTGCCGTAAAGACCGTTGAACAGGAACAACGCTCCGCACAGCACATAGTAGACGGGCGGCGTGTTTTTGAGTCTGATGTCCTCGAAGTTCATCAGCACGAACGAGACGAGCATGGCGAGGATCGCAAGAAACTGCACAGCAGTCGGCGTCTCGCCGAGCTTGACCGAGCTGTAGATCATCGGGACGAGGATCCCGCCGAACAGCATCAGCACGTTCATGAACGCATACGACCCGCGCTTGCCCGCCGCGATCAGCGACGTGTTGTAGCCGAACAGCACCGCCGCGTTCAGCACGCCCAGCACGACCGTCGACAGCGACGCATGGAACGCGAAGCCATTGAACGCGAGCGTGACGATCAGGATAGCCGCGCCCTCCAGTACGCCGAACACCGGCGAAGCCAGCTCCGGTCTCCCCGGATACCGGTCGGTGTAGAGCTTGCAGAACAGCGTCTGGAAGCTGTACAGAAGCACGATCCCCGCGATCAGAAGAACCGTCAGCATGAAACGCTCCTCTGTTCAGTTCTTCGGACGGTGCGCGTCGATCTTGGAAATCAGAAGCCGTCCGAGGTTCGCCATGTACGTCTCAGCCGCGCCGTAGATCTCTTTCGGTAACCGGAGGAGGAAGTTGTCCGCTTCGTAGGTGAAGTCGCCCTGATAGTCGATCTCGCCGAGCGCGGTCGTGATGGCTTCCCAGTCCATCTTGCAGCCGAAGGTATAGGGGATGGTGTGCGAATCGTTCTTATTGTCGTTGTCGTGGACGTGGAGCGCGCCCAGACGGTCCTTTCCGAGGACGCGGATGGCATGATCGGCGTTTTCACCGATCAGTCCGCAGTGACCGAGGTCAAGGCAGACGGTGAACGCCTTCGGGTTCAGTTCGTCGGTATAGCGCGCGAGGTCCGCGCCGAACGAGCAGACGTTCGGAACGATATAGCCGCGCCGTCCGTCGTGCCCCCACATATTTTCGAGCGCGATCTTCACGCCGTATTCGAGCGCAAGCCCTTCGAGCGAGCGGTAGAAGTTCAGATTGAATTCCGTCTGACGGCGCTCGGCTTCTTCGGCTTGGGCACCGGCGGTCGGCACGCCCTGCGTGTAGGCGATGGGATGGACGACGACCGCTTTCGCGCCGAGCACGCCCGCCGTGCGGATGGCGTTCTTCACCCGTTCGGGCATCTTGGCGTTGTAGGCTTCCTCGCCGTAACGCCAGCACGGGAAGGGCGCGTGCGCCTGATTGAAGGTCAGCCCTTCGTCAGCCGCGCACTTTTTCAGATGCTCCGCGTGCTTTTCGGGGTCGAGCGCGAGCATGGGATGATCGTCGTGCGACATCCAGAACATCGAGTAATCGAGCGCGTCAAAGCCCGCCTTCGCAAGCAGCTTAATGCCGTCTTCTTCCCCGTATGCCGGGAAAACTCTGTCGGTCTGTGTGGATAATAACATGATCTCCTCCATGATTCACCGCCGAAGCGGCTTCGATAACGATACCATTATACACAATTCTGCGAAAAAAAGCAATAGCTCCGGGCAAAATCGGAAAGATCCTGCCCGGAATCCTGCCCGTACCGTCGCCGGAGAGCGGTCTCACCGTCCGCCGCGCGGTTCAGAGACGCTGTTCGCTCACGGAACCGTGACGTTTCGCCGCGCGGGTTCAGAGACGCTGTTCGCTCACGGTGACGGGACGTTTCCCGCGCCGGGCGTTTATTTCCCGCTTCCCAGCAGCGAATCCGCGTGCATATTGAAGTAGTTGTAGCCCGAACCCATGAGGTGCTGTGCGAACCGGTTGTACGATTCGTACTTCGCGCCCGGACCGTCCACCGCTTCGTCGTCGCCGACGATGCGCACCTTCCCGTTCGCGCCGTCGCTGAGCATCATCTGCTGTCCGCCGACGTGAAGCAGCTTGCCGGAGCCGATGTTGCCGCCGCCGAACTTTCCGAGGGGATTTCCGAAGCGGTCGATGAACTCGCCCCTGCGCTCGCCGCCAAGCACGTAGAACTCGGAGTAGCCGTCGCCGTTTATGTCGATCGGGTAGAGCTGCTCGCCCGGATAGGGGATCGGATTCTCGATCCGCTCGCCCGTCACGGCGTCGAAATAGTACAGGATCGGCTTGGAACGGTGGATGTCGCCGCCCGTTGCGCCCAGTGCGAGCGACAGAGCCATGGCGACATAGCGGCGGTTTTCGCCCACGGCTGCGACCCAGCCGTTGTGCATATGTCCGCCGTCGGGAGAACGCCAGACGGCGTTCATCCGATCGTCGTAGGTCACGACGCGGGGCGCGCTTTCCTGACCTTCGCGGCAGGTGTAGACGTAGATTTTTCCGCTGTCGGGATCCTCGAACGGGATGAGGATGTCGGAATGCGCGCGGAACGTGTCACGGTCGCCGCAGAAAAGCTCGCGTCCGTCGTCGACGCTGATGACGCGCTCGCCCCAGAAGATCTCGTCCACGCCGTCCTTGTTGATATCGAAAACGACTGTGTGATGCGCCGCGCGCGCGCCCGGCTCGTTTGCGGGGATCCTGATCTTCCAGCGAAGCTCCATGCCCTTATTGTACGCCTGGAGATACATATCGTCGTAGGTTCCCTGTCCGCAGATCAGCACGGGTTCGCCGTGTACACAGCCCGCCGCGAGGTTGAAGCGGTAGGCGTGGGACATGGACTTGCCCTCCAGCTCGCCCGGCCACTTCCACTGACCGGTCGTTTCGCCCGTCTTCGGGTCAAGGCGTTCGAGGACGCGATGCTCGAACGAGAACGGACGGGTCTCATAGGTGTTGTTGACGTACCAGATCTCGTCTGCGCCGTCCCCGTCAAGGTCGAAGCTGATGAACGGCGCGAACCAGATGCCCGGGATCACGCCCCATCCGAGGTCGCGCTTCCACAGGATCGTGCCGTCGTCCGCCATCAGCTGCATTTTCAGCGTATCCTTCGGGAAGTTCATCGCCTCGCACCACGGGTCGAGGTTCGGCGTGTCCGCATAGACGAACAGGCGCGCGTCCTCCTTTCCGTCGCCCAGCGAAACGGGGACGGAACGGATCTGCATATATTTCTGACCGATGTCATATTCCTTCAAAACCTTCAGCATGACAGTTCTCCTTTGAAAAATTAATTTTTGCCGATTGCAAAATGCCTTAAGATAACGAACGTTATAATTAAATCCGTTTTTATGTCGGCTTTGCCGACATAAAAACACCTCCAAGGCGAGCCAGGGCGAGCCCTCGCGCCGAGGGGAGCCGACAAAACCTTGTTTTGTCGGCGGCGATAAGCGCGAGTAAACGATTGTAAAACGAAGTTTTACAATCGAAGTATTTGCTGAATCCATCAGCGCTTTCATTATACACACTCCGACGCCAAAAAGCAAGAGGTTCCGTGCAAAATCGGTCGGATTTTGCACGGAACCCGGGAAAACGCGCGGATTTTGGGATGGTCAGGTCAGCGATTCGGTCGTCGAAGCGATGGCGGCTTCGAGCGCGCTCTTGTTCGCGGCGACGAGCGACGCCAGTCCGTCGCTTCCCGTGAACGCTTTCAGCACGGCGTTGTACATCACGCCCCACTGATAGAGGTCGATGTTGTCGAGCGTGTAGTTGGCGAACAGGATGTCGAGCATTTCGGACGATTCCTCGTCGCGCAGTCCCTTTGCCGTCAGACAGGCGTCATAGTAGACCGGAACGACCGTGTCGACCGACGCTTCGGCGATCGCCTGAAGGACGAAACCGCTGCGTTCGGGATTTTTCGCGTTCTTCGGCACGACGACCGGGCTGATGCACCAGCCGTCGGTATAGGTGTAATATTTCTCCTGCTTTTCGTCGAATTTCGGCAGGGGAAGGATGCCGAAGTCGACCTTCTCGGCGCGCAGCGTTTCCGCCGTGGTGACGGGCGTACAGCGGAACAGCGCGTTGCCCGAAGCGAACAGCGCCGCCACATCCGCGTCCGCGCCGAGCTTGAAGACGGTCGTATCACCGAACATCTTCCTGATCCGGTCGAACACCTGCGTGGAGCGTTCGTTTCCGATCTGAACGACCGGGAGACCGTTTTCCATTCCGACCATCGTCTCGCCCGAACCGTAGTAGAAGCACAGACCGCTGACCGAGGACTGTCCGTCGTAGCCGTAAAGGTCGTTCAGATCGTACACCGTGTTGCCGTCGAGGTCGGCGGAAACGGTCTTCGCCATTTCCTCGAACACGTCGAGCGTCCATTTTCCGGCGCGGACGATCGCATACGGGTCGTCGAGCTTATATTCCGCCGCGCGGTCCTTGTTGAACAGGATGCAGCGCAGGCATTTTAACGAATTGATCGTCACGCTGCCTGCCGCGTAGTAGAGCTTTCCGTTATAGGAAAGATTGTCGTTGAAGGTCTTATTCCAGACGGAGCTGTCAAAGTCGAGATAGGAGAGCGAAGATAAGTCGGCGAGAATGCCCTGAGACGCGAAGCCCGCGGCGGTGCGTCCCATCGGAAGCGCCGCGTCATAGGTGTCGTCGCCTGCAAGCACATAGGTCGCCAGCTCCTTCGCATAGGTGTCGGCGGAGTATCCGCACGAGATCGTGAAGCCGAAGCGGTCTTCGAGCGCGAGATTGCGTTTCCATACCGTGTCGTTTAAGACTTCGCCGTTTTCCCCTTCGGAGGAAAGATCGGCGCAGGACCAGCCGTTCGATTTGACGCGCTGGAAGATGCGGAACTCGTACCCGTCAAGTCCGAGCGCTTTCAGCTCCCCGTCCGTGACCGTATCGGCAAGACCGGTCGGCGCGGCGGTCGTTTCCGACGAAGCGGTCGTGTCAGTGTCGGCAGGACCGCTGTCCGTTCCCCCGCAGGCGGTCGTTCCGATGAGCAGAGCGGCGAGAAGAAGGAAGGACAGGCTTTGAAGATGTTTCATTTTGTTTTCCTTTCTGAATTCGTGATTCTTTACGCTGCTGTCCATTATTATACGCTCCTTTCCGGTGAAAGAATAGCATCAGATTGGCTGAATACCCGTACAGGATTGATATTTCCGCTTGACTTTTCCTCCGCGGCGTGGTATACTGTCAGAAAGATCACTGCTGTTTCACGAGGGTTCAGACCATGTACGATACGCATCACAAGGAACGCTACCGGCTGCTTCCGATCAGCGTCCGGCATATGACCTACGATTTTGACGGACGGCGCAAGGACGGCTCCTTTGCGAAGGGGGACCATCCCGAAAAAAACGCCGGGGCGTGGAGCTACTGCTGCTATCCGAATTGTCACGACACGCTCGAGGTCCTTCTCATCACGGACGGAAAGATCACATGGTCCATCGAGGACCGGGAGTATGCGCTGGAGCCGGGCGATCTCGTTGTGGTCAACCCGTTCGTGCGGCACGCGGGCGTGATGTCATACGACGATGGAAAGACCGCCGGTTTTTATGAGATCGCGGTCGATCTCGGGTATTTTTATGGAATAGCGGACGCCGGAACGGTCAGCGCGCTTGCCCGCGTGCAGTCAGGCGTCGAACGCTTTGAAGAACGTCCCTCCTGCGAGGACGCCGCGCTGATCGCGCCGCTGATCCGGCGCTTTTACGATGTGTATACCTCCGACACGGGGGAAGGGAACGGCTGCCGTCAGCTCGCCTGCCTGTGGGAGCTTCTCGGCTGGCTGATCGAGCGCCGTTCGCCCGCCGTCTATCCCGCCGCCGAAAAGAAACGCTTCGATTTCATCAACCGGACGGAGCGGTACATCCGGGAAAACTTCCGGCGCGACATCGGGACCGCCGAGATCAGCGAGACGCTCGGCTATTCCGTGAACCATTTCTGCCGCCTGTTCCGGAAGAACTACGGCGTGAGCTTCCTCCGGTATCTGCGGAGCTGGCGCGTCCGGCGCGCGGCGTGGATTTACAGCTATCATCCCGGCGTGCCGATCATGGAGATCGCGTCGGAGGTCGGGTTCCGGGACTACAACTATTTTTCGCGCGCATTCAAGGCGGAGACGGGCATGACGCCGACCGACTGGTTTGCCAGACGGCGCGGCGTCACGGGGCAGGTCCCCTTCCGGTCGGACTGAGCCGTCGTCTGTACGGTCTGTTCACAAAAAGTCTCTTGACGTCGGCGCGGCGGCGTGTTATACTGGATCTGTTGTTTGGGTCACAGAATGTTTGGAGGTGTCTCATGGGCTTTCTGACGGCGTTTTTTCTCAATCTGCTGTTCCGCGCCGGATGGCTTGCCGCGGCGTTAGTCTGTCTGGCGCTCCACCGGTTAGTCGGCGCGCCGCTCGTTTTGGTGTGGGTGATGCTCGGCGCATGGGCGCTTCACGCGCTGATCGTCACGATCCTCGCGGGCGCGGCGGTGAAGCTCGCGCGCTGGGCGGATCGTTCTTCCCGCGTCAATCCGAACCGGAATCCATACTCGAAGAAATAACGAAACCGCGCCCGACCGGGAACCCGCCGTGCGCGGATCCGTGCGGCTCACCGCTGTGCGCGGATTCGTGCGGCTCGCCGCTGTGCAGATTTGTTCGGCTCACCGCTGTGCGGATTCGTTCGGCTCGCCGGCGGGTACGGTTCCGCGCGGCTCACCGCCGTGTGCGGATTTGCGCGGCTTTCCGCCGGGTGCGGATTTGCGCGGCTCACCGCCGTGTGTGGATTCGTTCGGCTCACCGGCGTGCGCGGATTCGTTCGGCTCGCCGCTGTGCGGATTCGTTCGGCTCGCCGCCGTGCGGATTCGTGCGGCACACCGGCGTGTGCGGGTTTGCGCGCCGACCGCGCGGGATGCTCCGCGTTTCCGGCTTATTCCGAAACGACGACCCCGCGTCCGTCGGCGAAACGAACGGTGAAGGTCGTGTCCGCCGCGTCGGACGACGCTTCGACCGTCACGCCGGGCGCGTTCTCACGGAACGGACACAGCAGCGTGACGACACGGGCGCTTCCTTTGAAGCTCCCGCGCACCAGCAGCGTCGGGATCGGGTAATGCTCCACGTCGCCCACGCCGTATTTCGGCAGCCAGCCCTGAAACTCCGGCTCCTTCACGCCGCGCACGAGCGACGTTTCGCCGGTCGAATACGCGATCGTCAGCCCGGCGCCGCCCTCGCAGGTGTGCGTGACCGAGCGTCCGGCGAGCGTCACGGGATGGTCCGGCATATGCCAGATCAGCTCGTACCGATGCTCCCCTTCCGCCTCGAAGCGGTCGATCACCGCGAACATCGGCGCAAGTCCCGGCTCGTTCTTTAAGAAGATCACGCGGCGGGTGTGGACGAGCGGCAGCTTATCCGCGCCGTATCCCTCGTCGTATCTCGCTTCGACCGTTTCCCGCGCGTCGGAAAGCTCCCACAGGACGTCCGCCCGCTTTTCGATGTCGTCTGATTCCCATTTGTAGCCCGCGCGGCGGTTCTGGTCGAGACCGTCGAGCCGGGCGGTGTTGTGTCCGCGCGTGGACAGCACGTAGCGCCGCATTTCCGACGAATCGTAGTCGAACGTCCCCGCTTCCGTCAGAAGCTCGTGACCGTATGCCCAGAGCTGAACACTCAGCTTGTCCTCATGCTGATGCGCACAGCCGAAGGGCGAGCAGTCCATGTAAAGCCACAGCGCGTCGGGCTCCCACGACGAGCGAAGGATCGCCGCGCCGCCGTATTCCGCCAGTATCGACCGGAACGGCGGCTCATGTCCTTCTTTTCGCTTCGTGACGATATAGCGGAAGTCCTCCCGCTCGGGGAAGGCTTCGAGCGCGCGCGTCAGCGGAGCGGCGGCGCTGATCCGGCCCCCGTCGTTCATCGTCGGGCAGACGAGATCGGGCGCGGCGAGCTTCGGGTAAAGCTCGTACATCGACAGAAGCCCTTCTTTCAGGAAAGCGGGCGCGTCCAGTCCGAGCGAACGGTAGACGAGCAGGATCTCCTCGAAGTTGCGCACGCAGACGTAGTGGTAGCCCATCGACAGCTCGACCTGCATTCCGTCCGGGTAGACCATCGCGCCGAACGAGCCTTCGAGCTTTTCGTTGGCGAACGCGAGCCAGCGCTTTGCGTCGGCAAGGAACGGGAAGAACAGGCAGATGCGCGTCAGACCGTGCATTTCCATAATGAGCCAGTTGTTGCGCGTCGAGAAGTTCGACAGCCGCCAGCCATGCTCCCAGATCGACTTGAAGAAGACGGTGATCGCCTCGTCGGTCAGCGCGGGAGAGGGCAGAAAAGCATGGATGGCATAGACCCAGCACGCCATGCGGATGCCCGCTTCGATGGTGCGCCAGCAGACGGTCGCGTAGCCGCTCGCGTTTTCGGGGACTTTGGCCTGCACCGCCCAGCTGATGAACTGTCTGACCCATTCCTCGGCGTATTTTTCGTCGCCGGTCATCACGTAGGCGCGGGCGAGCGTGCGCCATTCGGGGTGACGGTTGAGCTGCCACGGCCATTCCCGATAGCCGTTGTAGGTCGGATTGAACTCCCAGTCGATCACGTCGCCGAAGGTGTACGGGACGCGGCAGGAGACGAAGGTGTGCGCCATGACGCGCTCTGCTTCCTTCATGGTCGTTTCGCGGGCGAGATCGTCGTCGTCGGGGATGCCGACGGCGCGTTCGCGGTCGAGCGTCCTGCGCACATAGTCGGCGAAAATATGCTTTGCGGCGGCAAGATCGCCCTTTTTCACAAGCGCCGGGATCTCGCTGAGACCGGGCAGGGAAGTGTCAAGGCAGTCCGAAAAGAACCGCTCGTCGGTTAATCTGGTGGTCGTCATATTGAACCCTCCGTTTTATGGCTCCCCCGGTTCCGGGGGTTTTCTTCATCTTACCACAGTTCGGCGGAAAGTGCAAGGGATTTTGGCAAAAAATCCCGGAAAAATGCGCGGCTTCGGTCTGCGCAGAGCCTGTTATTATTTAATGAAGGCTTTCGATCGCGCCGTCGTCGTATTCGCCGTTCCGGCAGATGACGGTCCCGTCAACGGAAACGGTCGGGTCGTGGATGTCGAAGTCGATATGCTCGGTCGAGTGGATGATCTCCTTGCGGTTCCGGTTGTTGCCGAGCGCGACATGTACGCAGCGGATACCGTGGCTGCCGTCCACGCACCAGCCGTATTCGTCGTTTTCGGGCGAGACCGTCGTCACGACGCCGATCTCATCGCAGATGTCGGGCTTCGGCGACACGTCGGCGAGCAGCTTTTTTAATCGCGCGGTCTGCACCGCCGGACCGTCGAAGCCGGTCAGCATACTGCCCTTGAAGCGAAGCGTCAGCGGTTCCAGATGCGTTTCGCGGTATCCCGGAATGTTCGGTCGGATGGGGAAGCCGCGCTGACCGTAGGCGCGTTCGGACGCGCCGTCGACCACCGCCGTTCCGTCGACGCTGCCGAGCGCCGGAACGATGGCGACCTCCGAATAGAACGGAATGATGCCGTTGACCGGATACATCCCGTCGGGCGACGTTCCCTCGATGCCCTCGCCCTCGCCGAACCGGCAGGTCAGATCGGTCCCGCGGGCGGACGTGACGCGGATCTCCTTCGCGTTCTTTAATTTTTCGTACAGCAGATTCGCGCGGCGGCGGTTGGCGAGCAGCTCGTCCTCCCGCAGGTCCCACTCCGCCAGTCCGCCGATCTCGAACGTGAAGCGTTTGCCTTTGCCGGTCAGCGCGGCGTCGCAGTCCTTCTGCGAGCCGAGGAAGGTGCCGAAGTTGGTCTTCATCTGCGGCGTGGTCATGAAGGTCACGTCGGCGTGCAGGATCGCCTGACGAAGCGGCTCCATGATCGGCGCGTGTGCATAGCCGTCCGCGCCGCCGTACACGTCCACGTCGCAGAGCAGAACGTTCACGCCATAGTCCTTCGCGGCTCCGGCGAACGCCCGCGCGTTCGTGTAGGAATCGCGGTCGGCGAGGATGACGATATTGTCGCCCGGCTTCGCTCCGGCAATCTTTTCCAGCACGAAGCGCGTGTTTTTCACGATCTTTTCATTATATTCATACAGGATCATTTTCATCACCACAGCTTCCGCAAAACGAAAGTTCCCTTTCCTTGTATTGACGGTGAAGCCGCAGAAACGGGAGAGCCGTTATTCTCCCAGCAGCTTTTTCAGATTCACACAGCTTTCGCGTATGCAGTCGAACGGGTCGTCCTCATAGCAGTCGTCCTGCTCGACGACGAAATCGGTCACGCCGATCCTTTTCGCCGTTTCGATCACGCGCGCCCAGCCGATGTTGCCCCGTCCGACCGGCGCGCAGACGCAGGGGATGCGCTCCTTCACGGCGTCGGGACGCGGACGGATGGCGTAGTCCTTGACGTGCATCATGACGGCGCGTCCGGCGAAACGGGCAAGCTCGTCCGCCGCGTCGCAGCCCGCTGCGGTCAGCCAGAACACGTCGGGCTGGAAGGTCACGTTTTCGGGCGACGTTTCGGAAAGCAGAAGGTCGATGCCCCGTCTGCCATCCGGGAAGTTGACGAATTCAAAGGCGTGGAAGTGGTAGACGAGCGTCAGCCCGTTTTCACGCAGGAGCCGTCCGCCCCCGTCGAGCATTTTCGCGTAGCGGAGGAAGCCCTCCGGCGAATCGGCATAGCTGCGCGGCATGGCTTCGACCCGCACGCGGTCAACGCCGAGGAAACGCGCGTCCGAGACGATCTGCCCGAGCTTTTCGGGAAGCTCGGCGAGCTTTGCCGACAGCGAGTCGGTCGAAAGCCCGTTTGACGACATCACGCCGCGGAATTCCGCGAGCGTGAGATATGCGGGACATTTGACCTGTAATCTCCCGCAGCCGATCTCGGCGGCGCGCCGGACCGCTTCGGCGAAGCTCTCCCGGTCGTTTATGACCGTCCGCAGCGTGTACATCTGTAAGGTGATCATGATAGGATAACCTCCCCATTTCATTGTGATGATACCATGATAGCACATCCGCCGCGCTCATACTTGCTTTATTTTCAGATTCATACTGCTTTTTTTCATCCGTTCGGCCGCGGAGAGGGAACATCCCGTCAAAAAACGTGCGGAAAAGGTCAGACCTTTTCCGCACGTTTTTCCGGCGCGTCGAGCGTTATCCGGACAGATTCGTCCGGCGCGGGAATCCGCATCCGCCGCGGGAAGCCGCGCACGGCGCGGTTTACCGTGCCGATGGAGTTCAGCAGGACGCCAGAACGGCGATCTCGATGCCGATCAGGTCGAGACCCGCGATGATAGCGCCGCCGATGATCAGCGCTTCGGGGCTGGTGCCGCCTGCGACCTGTTCCAGCTCGTCTGCGGACAGCTCGCTCTTCTGTTCCGTTCCTTTTTCGGCGAGGAATTTCTTCGCTTCGTCGAGCGACGCGCCGCAGTCGTTCTTCTTTAAGAACGTCAGGACGGCTGCCGGATCCTTGCTTCCAAGGGCTTCGGTGAGCTCCTTTTTCAGAGCGTCGGACGTTTTGATCTCATCAAACAGCTGCTGTAAGGTTTTCATAGGATACCTCTTTCTGTATTTTCTCAAATTTGGTTTCGATACGTGCCGTGCGGGACGGGACCGTCTTTCTCACGGTTTTCCGTTTTCATTTCATTATACGAGCGAAAACGGAAAAAGGCTGCTCCCGTCCCGAAAAAAACGAAAATTTCAGCCGCCGCCCGTTTTCCGCGCGCCGCGCGCTCTCTCCCGGTATTCGGTCGGCGTGACGCCCTCAAAGCGCCTGAAAACCGCGTCAAAATAGGAAAGATCGGAAAATCCGCATTCGCTGACGATCTCATAGATCGGGCTGTCCGAGTTTTCGAGCTTTTGCTTTGCAAGGGCGATGCGGCAGGAACGGATGTATCCGAAGACCGTCAGACCGGTCTCGCTCTTGAACTGCTTGCAGAGGTAGAATTTATCGGAAAAGACCGCGCCTGCGATCTGTTCCAGCGAAAGATTCTCCGCGAGGTTTTCGCCGATATAGGAAAGCGTCCGGAAGATCAGGTCATGCGGGGGAGCGGTCTGCTTTTCCATATGGTCCGCGCAGAGCTGCAAAAGCTCCAGAATGCGCGCGGTCAGAAGGAATTTCTGCCGGGACGAGCCGTTTTCGGCAAGCGCGCAGACCTCGCGGAACAGGGAATCGGCTCTTACGGCGTCCGCTCCGAGCGTTCCCTTCGCACAGCCGGTTTCGGAAAACAGCTGACCGAGCGGGTCTTCCCCGCCGATATCCGCCGCCAGCAGGCGGTATTTCCGGATGTCCAGCACGATCCGGTTCCACAGGCAGACGCCGTTCTCCCGGATGACGGCGGGAGGACTGTCCGCACGGAAAAAAAACACCGAGCCTTCGGAAAACGGGACCGCGTCGTCCTGAACCGTGAAGCTCCCGCTGCCGGATACGGTCTGCAAAAGCCCGAACCCTCCGGTATGCAGCAGACCTTCCCCGCTTTTCACATGACAGCCGCATTCGATCAGCATCCCGTCCCGCTCCTTTCAGCCGCCCGATCACAGAAAGACAATAAAACAACAATCAGCGCCAATATCCTGCTATCATTATATCACACAAAGTGGTAAAATTACAATAGGTATTTGTAATTTTTCATCAGAAAATGAAAAAAACCGAAACTGCATCGAAAGGACGAATCTAAATGAAATTCAACCGCTGTTCTGCCGTTCTGCTTTCCGCGCTCATGCTGGCTCAGCTCGCCGCCTGCGGCGGCAAAACCGACCCGTCGGTCACCACCACCGGCGAACCCGAAAAGGTCGTCGACCCCTACGAAGGCTGGGTCAAGGACGATCTGCCCGCCGATCTGCGCTTTGACGGCGAGACCTTCACCATTTTCCGCGGTCATCCGGTCGAGGGCTATTATATGGAAGAAGAGACCGGCGACGTCGTGGATGACGCCATTTACCAGAGAAACGTAGCCGTTGAGGAGCGCTTCGGCATCGATCTGAACATTCTCGACTGCCCCTACGGTTCCGGCGGCGGCGATCAGTCGACCGCGACCTCCGCCATCGCCAACTTCATCCTCGCCGGCGACAGCACCAACGATATCTATATCCACGTCCAGCACACCGGTATGCCCGAACAGATCGCATCCGGCTACTACCGCGACTGGAACGAATTTCCCTACTTCGATTTCACCAAGGATTACTGGTACTCCAAGTGTCTCACCGACATCAACTACTACGATAAGGTCTACGCCATGACCGGTTCCTACAACCTGTCCACGCTGACCATCGCAAACTGCCTGCTCTTCAACAAGCGGATCTGCGACGACCTCCATCTCGATTATCCCTACCAGATGGTCAAGGACGGCACGTGGACGGTCGACAAGTGGATGGAATACTTAAAGGTCGGCTCCAAGGACCTCGACGGCGACACCGCGATCTCGTTCAAGCAGGATTCTCCCGACCAGATCGCATGGTGGGGCTGGGGCTATGAGTCGATCCCCGCGCTGTTCATGGGTCTTGGCGGCGACTCCGTCAAGAAGCTCGCCGACGGTTCGCCTGAGCTGAACATCAACAACGAGCGCACGGTAACGGTCGTCGAAAAGATGCTCGACGTCTTCGCGATCCCTGGCTGCACGTGGATCTACAACGACAGCGGACTGAACACCTCGATGATCAGAGCGCAGTTCAACGCGGGCCGGTGCTTCTTCCTGCACGGCGGACTCAACAACACCTTCCGCGACATGGCGGACGACTACGGCTACGTTCCTTACCCGAAGCTCGACGCTTCGCAGGAATCCTACTGCGCGCGCGTTCAGAACACCTCCTGCCTGACCTACATCCCCGTGACCAACACGCGCGACGAGCTGACCTCCGCCGTTCTCGAATACATGGCAATGTACTCGCACAACACGATCGTTCCCGCATACTTTGACGTCACGCTGACCATCAAGGGTACGCGCGATACCGAATCCGAGGAAATGATCCCGATCATCCGCGACGCCTGCACCTTCAACGACGAGGCGTGCAGCTTCTCGATCGCAAGCTGCGTCACCTCCAATCAGGGTCTCGCATCGGTCTACGCTTCGCAGGAATCTGCCCTGAAGCAGAAGCTGCAGGACAACATCATCAGCGCATACAACAAATAATCGTATCGCATCCTGCATACGCGCCCCCGTTTCCGCCGCAGCGGAAACGGGGGCGCGTATGCCGTCGGCAGGGAAGCCCCCCGAAGGCACAGGGCTTTCGGGGGGCTTCTCCGTTTTCGAGGTATCTCTGATCTGCGCCTTTTCAGTCGGCGGTACGCGAATGACGCGGACGGAAAAAACGAACCGTCAGCGTCTCGATCTCCGCTTTGCTTTTTTGAGATCAGCACTCGATCTCGCTTCTGTCTTTCGTGCGTACCATCGAGACCGACATCACGGGAGCAGAGCCGAAGGCTTCGGTCGTGCCGAACACCAGATATTCGCCGCCCAGATCCTTGTACAGGACCTCGTCGGAATCCTTGTATTTGCGCACAAAGCCGTTCTCTTTGAGCAGCGCCACATACAGGTCCAGACCCTCCATCGGGGCGTTATCCGCATTAAAGATATAGTAGACGCCGCCGTCCGCAGCGGTGCCGTTTTCATCAAACCAGAAATTCGTACCGCCGAAGCACCAGACGGGGAAGTCGGGAACTCTTTCCTTCCACATCGCATTCAGATCCTCCTGCGATGCGGCTGCCTTTTCAAGCGCCGCGGCTGCCTTTTCGGCGGATTTGGACAGTCTGTTCAGCGATTCTTCCAGAGAGGAAACGCCGTTTTTCACTTCGTCCGTATTGACAGCCGACGCCGCTGCGTTCACTTCTCCGGCAGCATTGTCAAGCGAATCCGCCACTTTGTTCGCATACTCTTCCGCCTTGGGCGCGATGATCTTTTCCGTCGCGGAGCTTACCGCTTCACGGATGCCTTTGCTGATGCCGTCGCTGACGGCATTGCGGATGATGTTCTTTAAGAATCCCATTTTTACCTCCATACAGGTGCAGTCACGCACCGCTTTTTTCCTGCTCGTATTGAACCCGACCCGAACGGTTTCGTCGTGACCGTTCCGGATGCTCCCGCCGCAGTGATGTTCCCCGGTGTTTCTTACGCATACGGTTTTCGCCGTTTTTGCCGCATACGCCGGGAAAGAAACGGCTTTTATGAATATTTCAGGTATCATCTGCAGATTATATTATATATGAGTATTCGGATATTTTCAATGGATTCTGATAAAATTCATAAAAAATTCAACAGCAGGGAAGGTTTCCCGCTGTCAGAACAGAACGCCCGCCGACCGATCTTACAGACAGAGAAAACCCCCGATAGCGCAGGGCTTTCGGGGGTTCTGAACGTTCTTTCTCGGAACTTATCTCTTGGAGAACTGGGAAGCGCGACGTGCGGCTTTGAGACCGTACTTCTTTCTTTCCTTCATTCTCGGGTCGCGCGTTAAGAAGCCTGCCTTCTTGAGAGCCGGACGATAGGTTTCGTCAGCCTGAAGAAGCGCACGGGAAAGACCGTGACGGATCGCGCCTGCCTGACCGGTCAGACCGCCGCCCTTACCGGTGCAGATGATGTCGAACTTGCCCTCGGTAGCGGTTACTGCGAAAGGCTGGTTGATGATGAGCTTCAGGGTCTCGAGACCGAAGTATTCGTCGAGCGTCTTGCCGTTGACGGAGATCACGCCGGTACCCGGAACAACGCGGACGCGGGCGATGGACTTCTTTCTTCTGCCGGTCCCATAGAAGTACGGTTTAGCACTTGTATACATCATTGTTTATTCTTCCTTTCGTGTAATCATTCAGCCGGATAAGCGACAGGCTGCTGAGCCTGCTGCTTGTGCTCTGCGCCTGCGTAAACCTTGAGGCGTGCGATCTGCGCGTCGCCGAGGGTGTTCTTTGCGAGCATACCCTTGACAGCGAGCTGCATGGCAAGCTCAGGCTTGGTAGCCATCAGCGTTCTGTAACTGGTTTCCTTGAGACCGCCGATGTAGCCGGAATGACGGCGATAGAACTTCTGGTCGAGCTTCTTGCCGGTCAGAACTGCCTTGGAAGCGTTGACGATGATGACGAATTCGCCGCAGTCGACGTTCGGCGTGAATTCGGGTCTGTGTTTACCTCTCAGAATGGTGGCGGCGAGGACAGCGGTCTTGCCGAGCGGCTTGTCTGCTGCGTCGATCACATACCATTTACGTTCGAGGGTTTCCTTTTTAGCCATGTATGTGGACATATCGGGTTCCTCCATAATAAATGAATAAATATTGGAGCCGGCGGGGGCATAGCCCAGCGCCGCTCTCTCATAACGGGTAATATTATAGCACACCCCTCACGCCTTGTCAAGGGGTTTTCCGAAAAAAACTTCAAAATTTTGATTTACCTTTGCATTATCTCATGTTTTCGGTCAATATCGCCTGTTTTCGGAACCGTTCTCTGGCTCCCGGCAAGAATCTTTTCACAAAAGAAAGCGCTGCGTCCGCGTTTCGGCGCGCATCAGCACGGCTTCCTCCGGGATATGCGTCGCGAGAAGCAGCGCGTTTTCGGGAAAACGGCGCTCGAACGCTTCGACACACCGCTGACGGTTCTCCCCGTCCACGCCCGCGAACGGCTCGTCGAGCAGCAGCAGCGGATGATCGAGCCGTCCCGCGTACACGAACAACCTTGCGAGAGCGGCGCGCCGCTTCATGCCGCCGCTCAGCTCGCCCGGCTTTTTTCCCTCCGCACCGGAAAGTCCCACGTCGTCAAGCGCTTCGAGCGCTTCGGCGCGGGACGCGCCGGTCAGCGTCAGGTTTTCAAGCACGGTCGACCACGGCAGCAGACGGTCCTCCTGAAAGAGGTACGCGGTCGGCGCGGTCAAAGCGATCGTTCCCTCACGCGGCTTTTCGAGACCTGCGATCAGCCGCAGCAGCGTCGTTTTGCCCGCGCCCGACGCGGCGGACAGGTGGAAGCGGTCGTTTTCCTTCATTATTATAGAGTATCCGCGAAGGATATCCTTACCCTCATCGTAGGAAAAGGACAGCCCTTCGATGTTCAGGATCACGGGATCGTTCATTTGCCGTTCCTTTCCGCGTCCGACCGGTCAAAGCCGGGACGGGCGGCGTTTTTCTGCCGCGATACGGACGACAGCAGTTTTTCAAACGCCGCAGAAAGCACGCAGACGGTCAGCGTCCACGCGAAGACCTCCGGCGTTTCGAGCGTTACCTTCGCGGTCTGCAGAGCGCGCCCGATCGACAGGCGCGGCTGACAGATGACCTCTGCCGCGACGCCCGATTTCCACGCGAAGCCGAGCGCCGACACCGCGCCCGACAGGAAGGTCGGAAAGATCGACGGCAGGACGACGAACCGGAAGCGTTTCCCGCGCGAAAAGCCGTAGATCCGCGCCATTTCGAGAAGCGGCGGGTCGACCTCGCCGAGCGCGCCGTCGACGTTCTGCCAGACCATCGGCAGAGCCATCGCCGCGGCGATGAAGGCGGGCAGCGCTTCGGTCTGCACCCAGACGAGCGCCAGAATGATGAACGACGCGACCGGCACGGCGCGGATGACGCGGAGCAGCGGCGGCAGCAGCCATCCCGCCGGTCGGACGTAATGCGTCAGAAAACCGCAGACCGCGCCGAGCAGACAACCGGCGGCGAATCCGGCGAGGACCCGCGCGAGCGTCGCCAGCGCGGACAGCCAGAAAGCGGAGGTTCCCGCCAGTCCCCACCACGTCCGCAGTGTGACGAGCGGGGACGGAACGAGCAGCTCCAGCCCGACGAGCATCGAGAGGAGCTGCCACACGAGCAGCCAGAAGGCGAATACGGCGGCTCCGCGTCCGATGCGGGTCAGCCGTCCGCGCAGCCGCCCGTCCGGCGCGGCGTGCGCCGCGCCGGACGAACGGGTTGTATCAGCCGAGGTAGTAGAAGTTTTCATCGGGTATGACGCCGCCGATCGAAGCGGGATTGCCGTCAGACAGAATGCGGTAGTAGCCCTCGATGCGCTCCTTCATCTCTTTTCCGGCGACGAAGGTGACGTTGGAAACCGGGATGGCGGCTTCGGCGATGGCGGCGGAGGGAATGATGCCGTATTCCTCGCAGAGAGCGGCGACGGTCTTCACGTCGGCGCAGGCCTTGACGGATTTTTCGTATTCCTTTAAGAACGTTTTCACGGTATCCTCATGTTCGGCGAGGAAATCGGTCCGCACGACGACGCAGCCCATCATCAGGTCGGCGTCCGGGCAGATCTTTTCCCACTCGTCGTTCATGGAGAGCGCGCGGCGCAGGTCGGGAGCCTTGGTCAGAACGGTCGTCGCGGCGGGTTCGGGGACCATGGCGAGGTCCGTCTTTCCGCTGACGAGCGCGGCGGTCAGCTCGTCGTTCGTGCCGACGAATTCGATCTTCACGTCGCGGTCGGGGTCAAGACCGTTTTCGGTCAGCACAAAGCGGAGAATGTACTCCGGGTTCGCGCCCTGACCGGTGCTGAGGATAGTCTTTCCTTTGAGGTCGGCGGCCGTTTTCACGGTTTCGCCCCGTTCGAGGACGGACAGCACGCCGAGCGTATTGACGGCGATCATCTTTACGCCGCCTTCGGTCTTCTGATAGAGCGAAGCGGCGAGATTGGTCGGGACGGCGGCGAGGTCGACCTCTCCGGTCACGAGCTTCGGGACGACCTCATCGGGGCTGGACGCGAGGGTGAAGGTGCAGTCACAGGCGGCCTTTCCGTCGCCGGTCCTTTTCATGAGGGACGCCATGCCGATACCGGTCGGTCCCTTGATGACGGCGGCGCGGATGCCGGTCGTGTCCTTCTGACCGCAGGAAGCTGCGGCGAGAACGAGAGCGGCTGTGAGTGCGAGTGCGGCGGCAGAGGTGAGGACGCGGGCGCAGAGCGTATGTCTTTGCCGGGTTCTTCCGGAGCCGTTTTCCGCGGTGCGGGAAATGAGAGAATGTTTCATAAGGCAGTGCCTTCCTTTCCGTCTGACATCATTCGGTCAGGCGTGTATAGTATATCACGTTTTGGCGGAAAAGTCAAGCGGGGAAGAAAGGGTGACCGCTCGTTTGTTATTTGTTTGTCACGCAGACAGGCGGCGGCGCGGACGGTGCGGATGGTACGGGCAGCGCGGACTGTGCGGGCAGTGCGGATGCGCCAGTCTGTCAGAGGGGAGGTGAGGGTAGGGGAACTGCGTTCCCGGGGACCATCTCAGACGCCGGAGGTCTAAAGCCGACCTCCGGTCGGCTCCTCTCTCCCCTTTGATTGGGTTCTGGACTTGCCTGTTCGTTTGCGCCCCACCCACCTCAATCCTTGGCTGATCGTCGTTCGACGGTTGATAATATCACGTCCGCGCGGTTCCGAGCGGCTCAGCCCACGGGCTGACGGAGCGCGGTTGTTTAAGGTGTGTCAGCACTTTCAGCCTCCTTGGTTTGGATTTTCATGAAAAACTGTGTCCGTACAGTTCCCGAACGGCTCAGCCCACGGGCTGACGGCGTTTGTTTCCCGTCGTGTTTTCTACAAATCTGTGCGTTTTTCTCCGGCTTTCCCGGTTGACAGGCGGGGGAGTTCATGTTATAATGAAAAAAACATCGAAAGAAGGTTCTCACCATGCCCGATTACCGGATCGTAATGGAGGACGGCGCGCCGCGGCTTTATGTGAACGGTGTGAAAACCCTTCCTTATATGTATCAGCTTTCCGATATCCCCGGCTCCAACAGCAACACCGCACAGGCGCAGAAGAATATCCGCAATTTCGCCGACATCGGCGTGAATCTCGTCGGCGTTGACACCGGTCTGTACCTCGGCTGGCACAGGGTCACGCCCTTTGACCCCGAAGCGCTCCTTGAGGAGATCGCCGCCGCCGTTGACGCGAACCCGAACGCAAAGGTCCTTGTCCGTCTGCACGTCAACGCGCCCTACTGGTGGCACCGCGACAACCCGGACGAATGCACCGTCTACCGTAAGGAGGACGGCGACTTTCCCGGCATCGACAACGGCGAATCCGACCGTCTCATCCGCGACGACGGCAATTTCCACCTCCGCGCGAGCTTCGCGTCCGAAAAGTGGCTTGCCGACGCGGGCGAAGTCCTTGCGAAGTTCTGCGAGGCGCTGAAGGCTTCCCCGATCTACGAATCCACGCTTGCGCTCCAGATCGCCTGCGGCAAGAACGGCGAATGGCATCAGTGGGGGACCGACGTGTCGAAGCCGATGATCTCCCATTTCCGCCGTTATCTGCGCGAAAAGTACGTCACCGACGAAGCGCTCGCCGAAGCGTGGCGGCAGCCCGGCGTGACCATCGGGACCGCTGAATTCCACCCGGAACCCTTCCGCGAGGGCGACGACGGCTGGTTCCGCGACCCGCGGAGATCGCAGTTCGTCTCCGATGCGCAGCACTGCAATCAGACGGCGGTCGCCGACGCGATCCTGCATTTCTGCCGCATCGTGAAGGAAAAAACGCCCGAGCTGCTTGCCGGAACCTTCTACGGCTACTATCAGGGGACCGGCGGCAGCGGCATGACCATCGGCGGTCATCTTGAGGTCGGGCGGATGTTCAGGTCGCCCTATGTCGACTTCCTGTGCGGACCGTTCTGCTATATGGAGAACCGCAAGCCGTGGGGCGTACCGATCCAGCGCGCGCTGCTCGAATCCTGCCGTCTCAACGGAAAGCTGTGGCTGACCGAGATGGACCAGTCTCCGTCCGGCACGGCGGTCATGAAGGGCGGCGACCCGGCGATGTTCGACGAGACGGTCTATATGCTGCGCCGGAACGTCCTCCAGCCGCTTCTCGCGGGCGAAGGATTGTGGTTCTATGATCACCGGATCGTCCGCCATCAGATGCCGGAGGGCATGACCACCTCGCCCGCCGCGTCGATCTGGCGCAAGTTCGGCTGGTGGGACACGCCCGAGCTGATGCGCGAGATCAGCGCACTGCGCGGCACGGCGGAGCGTTACACGATGAAGCCTTACCGTCCCGCCGCCGACGTGCTGATGGTCTACGACACGCATTCGTTCTATCAGCGAGCGCGGGTGAACGACCGCGACTATTCGATCCACGAAGCGGTCATGCGCTGTTCCGCCGCTTCGGACGACATCTACGCCGACGATCTGCCGCTTGCCGAGCTTGACCGGTACAGATGCGTCATCTTCTCGAACTGCACGACGCTCACGCCCGAACGCCGCGCCGAGTTCCGCCGTCTGCTCGCCGGAAAGACGGTCGTCTGGCTCTGGGCGCAGGGATACTGCGACGGAAAGACGATCGGCGCGGAAAACACGTCCGAAACGGTCGGCATGAAGATCGTCCGCACGTCGGGACATACGTCCTGTGAGACGGTCCCGCCGCTGCCGGCGCTTTCGCTGACGTTAAAGGAGGACTCGTGGGAGCCGCAGCTCGCCTGCGCGGACGGGGAAGCGGAGGTGCTTGCCCGTTATGAGAACGGCGAAGCGGCCGCGGCGGTGAAAGGGAGCGATATCTGGCTCGGCGTTCCGTCACTGGTATGCCCGGAGCTGCTTGCGCCGATCTTTGAGAAGGCGGGCGTTCACCGCTATGTCACCTCGTGCGGCACGGAGACGGCGGTATCCGACCCGGTGCTGGCAGGAAACGGATTATTGGCGGTCGTCAGCTATGAGGGCGGGCTTCGCGAGATCACCTTCCCGAACGGACTGAAGCTCACGCAGCTCCTCCCGCCGCGCACGACGGCGGTCTACGACACGGACACGGGCGAGCGGGTGCTGTAAAGGCGGCGGACTGTCCGAAAGGAAGACGAGCGGCGTTTTTCGGAGCGCCGCTCTTTTTCGCATTTTTTCGGCAAAAGATGGTCGAAGCTCTTGCGTTTTGCCGCGCGATCCGGTATAATGAAGAAAAGATTTTGTCAAATGGACGGGAGGACGGCTTACATGAATGATTTATGGCTCTCTCTGATCATTTTTGCGGCGGCGGTCGGCGGCATGATCGTTTTTGCGAAGTGCATGAAGAAAAAAGCGCC
>JAZRXB010000218.1:0-6815 GCA_045600005.1 Eubacteriales bacterium
CACTTCTTCTGCTGCGTCGTCGACCGCGGGTTCAGCTTCGGCCAGAGCGCCGACGGAGAAGACCGCGAATACAAACAGAACAAGCAGCATCAGAGCGCAGAATTTGCGGGTTTGCGCTGTGTGTAGCATGGGTTTTGACCTCCAAACATATTTCCGGAACCAAAAAGTCATGAGCCGGGTCCTCATCCGCCGCGGAAAAGGCTTTGCGCGGCGGACGGTCGGCGCATGACCGTCTGTCCGACAGCGCTCCACGGATCCCGTGACAGAATACAGTCTGTTATGGCTGCATTCCAGCCCCTTTGACGGGACTTCGGCGGCGGCACCTTTCGCTCTCGCTACTGTTTGCCTACCGCTCCTCTATCGGTTCAAGTTAAGTAAATGTTAACACAAATACGGCATTTTGTCAAGAGCTTCTACCAAATTCGACGCGAAATTTTTACAGAAAAACGGCGGCACAGCGCGCGGTCTGCGGCTGTGCTGCCGGGTGTTTCGGAAGAACGTATTCGTGCCGCTACGGCTGGAGCGAAACGGGAAGATCGACGTAAAGATTGTTGCGGAAAACGCAGAGCGTGAACGAGCCGCCTGACGAATAGCCGCCGAGCAGACGGTTCAGCGTGTCAACGTCGCGGATCTCCCACGAATCGAGCGACACGATGATATCGCCCGAACAGAGTCCGGCTCGGCTGGCGGGGGAATCTGGCTCCACGAAATTGACCATCACGCCGACCGGGATACGGTAGCGGCGGGAAATGCTGTCGGTGATGTTTTCAAAAACGGCGTCGGAGGAGGTTTCCGCGCCCTGAAAGGGAGACGGTTCGGCGCGGGTCAGAGGAGCGGCGGTCTCGGCCGCCTGAACGGGGTGCGGATGCTCCGCCGATGAGACGGAAGCGGCGAGCGCTTCGGGAGGGAAGTAAAGCGAACGGTTCGAGTTGACGAATTCGACCAGCGTGACGCCGGAAAATACGCCGACCAGTCCCACGCCGGCTGCCAGCAGGATACTGACGCCGATGCGTCCCGCGCTCCGGCGGACCGGACGTCCGTCTTTTACGTATTCCTCATAGCTCAGACGGCTGGAAAAGCCGCCGAAGCTGCCGCTGTTTTTCTCAGAAGAACGTTCCGTATTCTGTTGCTCCGTCCGAAAAATCCCGAACATAAATAACCTCCGAACTGCGCAGGAAAAAAGCCTTGCGTTTCTTCTGTATAAGATTATACCAGATAATTATTAACAAAGTTCGTCGATTATTTGCACAATGATGAATTGAATATAAAAATTCGTGGTATTGACTGTAAAAAAATTTTGATTTGACAAAACAAAAAAATCGGACATAATTTGTGCGTTTTCGACAGGATGGGAACGAAAAACAGGACGGATGTCCGTCCCGTTTTTCAGTCCTTGACGACGATCTCCGCGTCGGGGGTGTAGGGAAGCGTGAAGACGAATTCGCAGTTTTCGCCGTAGACGGATTTGACCCAGATCTCCTCCTCGTGCGCGTCGATGATCGTTTTGGCGATGTAAAGCCCCAGTCCTACGCCGGTTTTGTCGAGCCCGCGGCTCTTGTCGCTCTTATAAAAGCGCTCGAACACGAACGGCAGCTCCTCCGCCGGGATGCCAATCCCCTCGTTGAAGACCGAAACATAGACCTTTTTGTCGCGGGAGAGGATGCTGACGCGGTACTTTCCGCCGTCGCGCGAGAACTTCACACCGTTGTCTATGATATTGTAGAGGATCTGATAGATCGCGTCGCGGTCGGCGTACACGGTCATGTTGTCCTTGCCGCACTCGAACGAAACGTCGAGCTTTTTCGCGTCGAGCTTCTGCTCGAACGAGATGAGGATGAGCCGAGCCATTTCGCAGATATCGAACGCCGTTTTGTTGAACTTGCGCTCGCCCGCCTGGATGCGCGCGATGTCGAGCAGACTTCCGACCAGTCTCGACAGACGTCTCACCTCGCCGCGGATGACGTTGAGGTAATATTCGTGCCTGTCGGGCGGGATCGCGCCGTCGATGATGCCGTCGATGAAGCCCGAGATCGTCGTCATCGGCGTGCGCAGGTCGTGCGAGACGCTGGCAAGGAAGCTGCGGCGCATATCCTCAAGTCCCGCGAGCGACGCCGCCATGCTGTTGAACGCGGTGGCAAGCTCCGCTACCTCGTCGCGTCCGCGCACCGGGACGCGCACGTCGAATTTTCCGGCGGCGAAGCTCTTGGCGGCTTTGGACATTTCCTTTAAGGGGTCGATGATCTTTTCGCTGATGAAATAGACCGCGAGCAGAGCGGCGATCATGACCCACAGGCAGGACATGATGATCGTTTTCGCCATCGTATCGACCAGCCCGTCGACCATTTCGGCGGACGAGCAGGCGAAGACCGCGCCGACCATGATGCCGTTTTCGTCGCTGATCGCCCGCATGGAGACGAGATACTCCGCGCCGAACACGCCGCCGAGGTCGCTCTGGAACGTCGTCCCGCCGTTCTGCGGCAGGGACGCCATGCTGATGTTATGCGAAACGTTGGTGTTCGATTGATCCTGCCCGTTCCCGTCGTCGACCAGCAGGATGCCGCCGTTGTCGTCGGTCACGAGGATGACCATGCCGTCGCTTCCCGACGCGAACGCGGAAATGAGCGACGCGAGCGGGTCGCGGTGGAAGTAGACGTACTGCGAAAAATCCACCGCGTCGGAGGACAGGAATTCGTCGGCGACGAATTCGGTCACGCCCGCGCTGATCCGTTCGGCTGCGGCGGTGCGTTCGTCCAGCAGGAAGGACTGCGCCATCCGGCAGAGGAAGAACGCGACGGCGGAAAAGCTGATGACGATGATGAGCATGAACGCGGTGATGAATTTGGTAAAGACGGATTTGAACATCGGTCCGGAAGGCTCCCTTCCAAATATTCTACATTATTATAAAAGGGGCATTTATGCGCGCGCCGCCTGCAAACGGATTTACAGGCGGCGGATTTTTACTGTAACAGCTCGAACTTGTAGCCGACGCCCCAGACGGTCTTCAGGATCCACTTGTCCGACACGCCCTCCAGCTTTTCGCGCAGACGCTTGACGTGTACGTCGACCGTGCGGGAGTCGCCGAGGTAATCGAAGCCCCACACCTTGTCGAGCAGCTGGTCGCGCGTGAAGACGCGGTTGTAGTTGGACGCGAGGAAGTAGAGAAGCTCCAGCTCCTTCGGCGGGATGTCGACCGACTTGCCGGCGAGCTTTAATTCGTACTTCTGACGGCTGATCTCGATGTTGTCGAACTTGATGGTCTCGTCGTCGTTCTGATTGTCGTGCGCGGAATAGCGGCGCAGGACTGCCTTGACGCGGGCGGACAGCTCCTTCGTTTCAAACGGCTTGACGACGAAATCGTCCGCGCCCAGCTCCAGCCCCAGCACCTTGTCGAAGACTTCGCCCTTCGCAGTGAGCATGATGATCGGCTTGGAGGAGATCTCGCGGATCTCGCGGCAGACCTGCCAGCCGTCCTTTTTCGGGAGCATGATGTCGAGCAGCACGAGGTCCGGCTCGTACATCTTGAAGAACGTCACGCCCTCCGCGCCGTCGTTCGCGGTCTTGACCTCGTAGCCTTCGTTTTCAAAATAGAGGCGGAGCAGATCGCAGATGTTGATGTCGTCTTCCACTACCAGAATCTTGGTTGCCATATGTTACCCTCCCAAAGCATAGTGTGCTTTTTCAATGAGAATTCCGTTCATAATTTGTCAGAGAAGTGAAATTATGAAATTCGTTAGAAATTTGTCCATAAACATTATAAACCATCCCGAGAGAAAATTGGTTAAGGATTCGTGAATTTTATCCCGTTAAATGTTGAATTGACTGACGAAGACTTAACAATCAGCGCGCATTTGAACGGACGGAGGGAAATCGGTTGACAAACCGAACTGCTTATGATATAATGAGGGTAATCAAATCACTCAGGAGCAGCCATGGGAACCAAAGCGACTATCCGAGACGTGGCGGCGCTGGCAGGCGTCAGCGTGTCCGCCGTGTCCTACATCATGAACGGTTCGACCGTAAAAAAATATTCCGACGAAACGGTCGCACGTGTGAAAAACGCCGCCGAAACGCTTCACTACCGCTCGAACAACATCGCGCGCGGGATGCGTTCGCAGAAAACGCACGCGGTGGGCGTCGTGTCCTTCTGGGGCATGGACAACCGTGTGTTCGTCAAAACGCTCGAAGGCATTACCGAAGCGGCGGCAGAGCGCGGGTACGCCGTCGTCATCTGCCCTGTACCGCTCTGTCCGCTCGGCGACACGATGCCTGACAACTTCGACTACATCAGCTATTACGTCGACCGGCGCGTGGACGGGCTGATCCTCATCGCGCCGCCGACGCTCGAACGCGCGCTTCATGAAAGGGCGCATATCGACGCGCTGAAAGCGCAGGACGTGCCGTTCGTCGTCATCAACAGCAGCGGCGCTTCGGACGATATCAGCGCCGTCTGCTTCGACTATGAAGGCTCGACCCGTCTGGCAGTCGAGACGCTGCAAAGGGCGGGGCACCGGAACGTCGCCTACGTCGCGCCCGGACGGAAGGGCTTCGCCGAGGACGAACGGCGGCTTGCGGGATATCTGTCCGCCGTCGAAGATCCCCGCGTTTACCGGCTCGCCGACGTTACGCCGGAGCTTCTGACAGAACTCGGCGCAGTCGTGACGAACAAATCCGATACGGCGCTTGCGCTTCTCGAAACGGCGGCGGAACACGGCGTCGCCGTGCCGGAAAAGCTGTCGGTCATCGCGGGGAACACCGAGTATTTTTCGGAGTTCCTGCGCCCGGCGCTGACGAGCGTGGAGATCCCGTTCGGCAGGATCGGCGCGCGCGCGGTCGAAATGCTGACGGAGGAGCTGGACGGAAAGGGAACGCCGCGCATCGAAACGCTCCCCTGCACGCTGAGCGTAAGGAAAAGCGCGGCGCTTACAGGCATATTGCCGTAAGACATAAGCCGTTAAAACGCACAAACGGCTTTGTTAGACCTGCACAAATGCTGAAATCGCTTGCTGAAAATTGAAAAAGAATTGCGTGAAATTATATTTACAATCCCGCGAAATCCTGTTATAATAAATTATATTCATTAGTTTTATATGCGAAAATTTAATCAAAAAAGAGAAAGGAACGTTATTATGGCAAATTTCAACCGTTATTTCTCAGCAGTTCTTCTTGCGGTCATCGCGGCCAACACAGTCTCGTGCGGCGGCACGGGGACGTCCGCTGACACCACGGCGTCCGGCGATACCGAGCCGGTCGTCACCGAGGACCCGCATATCGTGAAGGACGATCTTCCCGCCAGAGATTTCGGCGGCGAGACCTTTACGTTCCTTGTCCGCGATAACGAAAAGACCGAATTCGTCGCCGACGAACAGACCGGCGAGGTCGTGAACGACGCGGTCTATGCGCGCAACCAGAGACTCTCCGAACGCTTTAATCTGACTTTTGAATACGTCGTTCAGCCCGGCAACTGGGCAAGCAAGGACCCCTATATCGCAACGGTCACGTCGGCGGTCATGGCAGGCGATGACGCCTATGACGTCATCACCGGTCAGTCGAACATCACCGCGCCGCTCGCAGTGCAGGGACTTTACTGGGACCTTGCCGACGACACGAACATCGACCTCTCGAAGCCCTATTGGAAGAAGGGCTATCTTGACAACGCGATGATCAACGGGCATCTCTATTCGCTGATGGGCGACTACGGCAAAACGACGCTGACGAACACGAACTGTATGTTCTTCAATATGCAGCTGTTCGACGATTATCAGGTCGAGTACCCCTATCAGGCGGTCAGGGACGGCACGTGGACGATCGACAAGTTCATTTCGACCGCGAAGGTCTTTTCGAAGGACCTGAACGGCGACAGCACGATGGACCCGCACGACCTCTACGGTCTGATCTGCGAGACGAACGGCTACAACCCGTTCCAGTATTCGACGGGCTGCTCGCTGACGAAGCTCGAAAAGGACGGCACGCGCGTCGTTGATTTCCCGACCGAAAAGGACGTCGAGGTCTATGACAAGCTGTTCGACTTCTTCACCAGCACGCATTTCCGCAATACCAGCACGATGCCCGCTGATTATACAGTGACCATGGCGTTTATGGCGGGTACGACCGCTTTCTACGCGGGCAAACTGAGCGCGGTCGAGTCCCTGCGTGAAATGGTGAGCGATTTCGGTACCCGAAGTATAACGAAGCACAGGAAAATTACATCAGCTCCGTCCTGCGCACCGTGACGGTCGCGTCGATCCCGACGACGGTACCGGAACCCGAAAAATGCACGTTCCTTCTCGAAGCGATGAGCGCCGAGGGCTACAACTACATCACGCCCGCTTACTACGAGGTCGCGCTGAAGGGCAAGTACACCCGCGACGAATCGACGGCGGAAATGCTCGACATCATCTCGACGACCGCGTTCTTCGATTTCGTCGACGTTTTCTACGCAGAGCTTGGTTCGATCTCCGACCTGCTGAGCAACTACGTCGGCACCAACACGAAGGGTCTTGCGTCCTTCTTCGAGTCCCGCAGATCGAGCTTCGAGCAGAAGCTCGCAACGCTGATGGAAAACTACGCATGATTTCACCGAAAAGGGTCAGCCTCCGGGCTGACCTTTTTTGTGTGAAAAAACGTCAAAAGCACTTGAAAAAGAGTCCGGAATGTGATATAATAGACCATAAATGAAATTTCTGCTTTGAAGGAGCCAACTCACATGAAATTAGGTATCGTAGGTCTGCCGAACGACGGCAAGAGCACGCTTTTCAACGCGATCACCAACGCGGGCGCGGAGTCCGCGAACTACCCGTTCTGCACCATCGACCCCA
>JAZRXB010000219.1:0-24603 GCA_045600005.1 Eubacteriales bacterium
CCGCGCCGGCAAACAAAGTCTTTTCCCTTCGCCTTCGGCTTCGGGCAAAGACTTTGTTTGCCGCATTATACCACTCTTCTTTTATTTTTCTACTCAAAATGGTTCATATCTATTGACAACGCAGAGGAGAAAAATTTTTCCAATTTTTTGAAAATACTTGACAAGCCTAACGAAGCACGATATAATATACTTATATAATGAAAGTGCGGCAACAGCGGTTAGCTTCTGCTAATACGGTGCGGGGCGAGCCATTGTTTTTGAGGCGTTTTCGATGTACGGCGACAGACGGTTCGGATCTTGCGATCCTGAAAGACCTGAAAAAACGCGAAGACCGTGCCGTTCCCGTCAGGATGATGGTCTTACGCTTCCGTTCTGCTGAAAAGAGATTTTATTGAGTTTATGAAAAAGAAAAGTATGCTCGCTTTTGTGAAAGAGCTTCTTCTGGAATATAAAAAGAAGCGCATATGGGAAAAGATCGTCAGTGTTCTGGTCTGTGTGACGATGCTTTTCACGACGTATGCGCTGATGCTGCCTGCCGTGACGATGAGCGTTACCGAGCTGACGCTGCCGCCGATCTCGATCGACGCGGAATGGGTCGGCGGCGCGCTGGTCGTGAATTCGCTGACCGTGAGTCCGGTGACGGCGCAGAAAACATACTATATCCAATACAGCGACGACGGAGGAGCGGCGTGGACGTTGTCCCCGTCTTCTCAGACGCTCGGCAATAACGTTACGACTCTGACGCTGCCGGTCAGCTCCGGCGCGGCGCTGGGCGTAACGCTGACGCCGGATATCGAACGGAAGTTCCGCGTCGTCAGCGGAAAAGTGGACAAGGGCGCTTTCGTGATGAGCTATAAGACCCGCAGCTATCAGCTGGAGGACGTTTACGACGCCGCCAAGCCGGGCTTTTCAAGATGGCTGGCGGACGAATACGTGAACGATTTTCACCACACGAAACCGACGACGGCAGAGGAGATGGCGGCGGCGTTCCTCGCTTTCCAGCCGATCCCGACCGTCGCGCTGAACGTTTCCGAACCCGCTTCGGCGGCCGATCATGTCACGGCGGCGGTGACGGCCGACCCGGCGGGGAGCTATCAGTATATCTGGCAGTATCAAACGACCGATTCCGAGACCGGCGAAACGGTATGGACGACGATCGCGGGACAGACGGGCGCAGCGGTCGATTTTTCCGCGCTGACCGGCTTCCCGTTCGGCGGCGCTCCCGTGCGCTGTCTGGTGCGCGACGCGGAAGGTCAGCCTATGACGAAGACCGAGGAGAAGTGGGTCAATCCGCAGATCTGGCGCTTTGAAAACGAGGCTCTGCCGAGCATCAACACCGAACTCAAGCTGTCCTCGGTGGTCGGATGCGACAACAACCGTTTCGACATCCGGCTGGGCGGTACGATCTTCAACGGTTATCTGTATTATGAAGGCGTGGCGCACAACCCGGACGTTCCGTTCTCCGACGCGGACAGCTACCGCCGGTATCTGTGCAGAACCTATCTGGAAGCCTACGATCAGGCGCTCGGAAACGGCATGACCGAAAGCGTCGCAAAATCTCTCGCCGTCAGCAAAACCAGAGAAATATGGGATCGTTATCTCTACGACCTCTTTGACCCCGGCGCGGCGGGAATGGGCAACACCGGCACCGGTTCCTACGCCTATCCGTCGACCGGCGGCTACGGGGACCGGACGCTCGCATGGCCGAAGTCGAGCGACTCCTCCTTCCATGCGGACATAGACCCGAAGATCGATCAGCTTGACTACGGCTTCCTTGAAAACGGCATCGACTACTCCAACTTCATCAGCAATATGGAAAAGTACGCGACCGCGGATGCAGCCGGAGACGAAAACGAAGACAGAAAATACAACATTCATATCATCGCCGATGGTCAGGCGAAGGCGGCGGCTCCCGTCTGCATCATCTTCCTGATCCAGACCTCGTGGCAGATGTTCGACCTTCTGCACGCAAACGCGGTGTCAGGCGACGGACACACCGAGGTCGGTACGTCCGCCGTGGTGGACGAGCTTGCCACGTTCTACGATATCAAATGTGCGATGCTTGATTTCGTCGATTACATGGATACGGTGTATCCCGGCAACAACCTTGTCATCGGCGTGACCGAGGTCCAGCATGACGGTTCCAGCACCATGTTCTCGGGCAAGGACATCGACGGCAGCGATCTGCACGTCACCAACAACATCGATCAGCTCCGTGAGGGCATCATCGGCTGGGATATCTTCGGAAACTGCGAGCACGTTCACTACGACAACGACGCGCTGTCGGCCGCGCTCGCCAATCTGGAATCCAACCTCTCCGCGTGGAAGGACTGCTACGGACATCTGATCCCGTACAGCGACATTCAGAAGGTCGCCGTCATTCTCGGCGGTACGACGGAAAACAGCAACGGTGATAACGGTCTGAAATGCGTGCTTCCGTGGGGCGACTTCAATGACGCAAAGCTCAATTCGGTTTACGGCATCCGCGTGGCTGACGGCAGGCCGACTGCGAATAACGTCATGACTCCTCCCATCATGTCGTGGCTCGACTACTACGAGAACAACGGGATCCGGTATAAGGACGCCAACGGCGGCACCGGCTTCACCGAAAAGTACGTCGCTTCGAACCGTGAAAAGCTGCTCCAGACCTTCATCGAAATCGCCGAGAAGGAAAGGCGCGACGGCGGCATCGAGCTGACTGCGGTGGACAAGTACGTGGAAGACGCGCAGATCAGGGATACCGTCCGCCCTGAATTCCGAATCGACACCGAAAAGCCGGTCGTCGCCTCCATCCTGAACAAGGACGGAAGCAAAATGTACGAGACCGAGATCGGGCTTGCAGATGAAACGGTCATCATGACCGGCTATGACGCGCAGGGGCATGGTCAGAATGTCACGCTCTCCAACGTTTACTTCACGTATCCGACGCCGGATACGACGAAGGGTGAAACGAAGCACACGCACGTCACGTTCACCGGACCGTTCACCTACACCGACCTCGAGCAGGTCGTCCAGAATCTGGACATTCCCTACACGCTCGACGTCATCGAATACGCCGACAAGACGACCGATGTGGATCTCACCTTAGGCAAGTTCTATAACACGAAGAAGGCCGTTCTGGACTTCGGCATCATCGCACGCGAGGATTATCTCGGAAGCAACAACGTCTTCACGAACGTGGGCAGACCCGTGACCGAATATATTCACAGCTATTCGGACGCGCCTGCCGATTCCTACACGGTCAGATGCTTCGACGACCCGCAGGTCAACGTTCCGCTCGAATTCACCACGGTGGACGGCGGTCATGTGATGGTCGCGCAGCATTCGACGAAGGACCTTTATGAAATCGACGCGGATCCCATCCCGGACGTCATCGAAGACCTGATGGACAATTACGGTCAGACGAACGGAACGCTTACTTATGAGTGGATCCTGCCGGACGGCACGGTGGCAGGCAAGGGAACGGCGACAGTCGAAAAGGGAAAGACGACCGGCATCCGTCCCGACCTTACCGAGGGATACCTGTTCAACGACGTGGGAAACTACAACGCCCAGCTCGTCCTGACCTTTGAGCCCGACCCGGTCGATCCCAAGGGAACGTTCCACGACGCTGTGACCCGCGCGGCGGTGAAGAAAAAGACGCACGACGGCGCGGTCTCCATCACGGTCGTCGACGCTTCCAGCACGGTCGATCTGACGGTGCGCAAGGAATGGAAAGGCGGAACTCCTCCCGTTTCTTCCATTCATTTCAAGCTCAAAAATCAGAACGGCGCATACTACACCGGAGCTGCGGGCGGACTGTTCAGCTCATCCGCCGACGATGCGTACACCTACACGCTGAGCGGTACGGGTACGACGTGGGAGACCGGGATCACGGGGCTGCCTGCCCTCTATGACGGCGAGATCCAGAGCTATGAAGCGGCAGAGGTCTCAGTCGACGGATACAGCAGCTCCGTAAAGACCAAAACCGACACGACCTACACGTATACCGGCAAGATGAAGATCAGCTTCACGCCCACGTATTCGTCGAGCGGTTCCCAGCGTCTCAGGGTGACGTATAGCTACAACGGCACGACCTACACGAAGGAGATCGACGCCGCATCGTATACCAGCGGTACGGAGAAGGAAATCACGATCGACGATCTGGCGACCGATCCCGCCGCGGGCGACCCCTATGTCGGCGCGGTGTCAAAGATCGAATATCTGAACGGCGATAATGATACCTATATCGCGTTCGTTCCGGATACCTTCGACCCGTATGGCGCGAGAACCGAGCCGGTCGGATTCCCGACGTTCAGCTTTATCGCACCAGCTGCCAAGGACAACAAAAACGTTGTCGTTACCTATCAGGTGAACGGCGGCGCGTCGCAGACCGTGACGAAGCAGATGACCATGGCGCTGGGTGAAAGGGTCAGTCTGTCGGATACCGGAAATCCCATTTCCGAAGACGACACGATCACGGTGACTTCGGTCAAGATCGATAATACCACCTATGCGGCGGCGAATCTGACGGGTCTGACGATCGAAGTCGGCATGATCAGACCGACGGTGAAATTCAAAGCGCCCAAGGCGCTTGCAAAGGATGCGATCATAGCCGTCGAGCTGGTCGATACTTCGGATCCCACCAAGGTCTATTCCTACAGCCAGAAGCTCGCCGCCAATACTGCCAAGGGCGGGGATGTGACGCTCGAGTACCCATACTATATTCCGGAAGGGGAATATGAAGTTCGGAACATTCAGTATGCCGGCGCTGACCTCAGAGAAGAAACGACGATCTCCTTCGTGACAAAGCAGAAGCTGACAAGAAACAATTATGTGACGTTTGAGTTCGGCGACGGAGAAGGTCATACGCAGCTGATTCCGATGAAGCTCGCCGGGGATGTGAACGCGGGGAATACCGTGACGTACACGTCAGGCTCCGTTCATCCGAACGCCGGATACACGCTGCAGAATATCCATTACGGTTCCGCCGGAACCGCATCGGATCCGCTTATTCTGGCAGACACGACGATCACGTTTGAAACGCCGGTCAAGCTGGAAAACAACAAGAGCATTACCTTTACGCTGATGGATGAGCTTGGTCAGACGTATACGCTGACGACGAATCCTCCCGCCGCCAATGCGGGCGCCGAAGTGACTGTCAGCTTCCCGTACAGCAGCTCGAACGGTCTTGTTCCCGGCGGGTCCTACACCGTGACCGCCGTCACCTACAACAACGCGCTGATAGAGGATGAAACGACAGTCACGTTCACGACCCCGATCCAACTGAAAAAAGATGATAACGGTACCGTGACCGCCGCCATTACGGACGGCGTACATACCTATCAGGTCGGGGGACAACTGAAGGAAACTGCTGAAGCAGGCACTGCGGTGACGTTAACGTCGACCGCCGATATCCCGGAGGGCGATTACACCGTTACGAGTCTCCTGTACACCAACAACAAAGGTCTTTCACAGCAGGTGATAGAGCCGTCGAAGGTCCTGTTCGACACGCCGATCGAGCTGGCAAGCGGTGCGAAGATCCTTGTTGAGCTGGACGGTTCGACAAACTGGCTCGGCGTGGTCACGACGAAGGACAAAAAGGTACTGGCGGGCGATACCGCGGTCGTCGTACTGAACGATGCGGTTCCGTCCGGGTCCCATACGGTGACGGGAATCTGGACAGCGAAAGGCGATGGAAGCCGGGATAAAGGCATCAGTACGAACGAGGACTATGACGACTCCGGCACGGAGCTGATCATTGGCGGCGGATTCCCTGACTGCAACATCTACATCGGCGGACACTGCCCCGACTGTGAAGTGGAACCCGGCGGAACCATGCCGGCAGCCAAGGTCGCTTACGGCGGCGGTTTACCCGACAGCTCGATCGCTTATGAACGCAAGAGCAGTCTTGTCGCTTCCATGCTCGCGCCCTGCTCCATCCCGTCCGGCACGAATATCAAGGTGGAGTATACGCTGAAAGGTCAGCCCGGTTCCTTTACGACGACCACCGGTCAGACGTTTGACGCAAGGGCAAACGCTCAGTTCCGAAGCGGCGTCATGACGGACGGCGATTACAGGATCACAAGCGTTTCCCGAAAGATCGGGAATAATTACATCCCCTATTATTTGCCTCTGGATGCGGAAGTGGAGATGACCTCCGAGCTGGCTTCGGCAAGCAGCGTCACGACCTGCGCTGTGGTCAACACACCGGAAGTCCATCTTCCCTCGACGGGCAGCGACGGAACAAGGCTCTTCGCGGGCGTTGGAGCGGCGATGATGATGTTCTCGATCGCGGCAGGGTATGTCCTGAACAACAGAAGATTCGGATAAGCGAAAGCGCGTTCCAAAGTAAAAGCACTCCCCGGACAGAACCGATCGGTTCTGTCCGGGGAGTGCTTTTGTTATTCCGCCGCAAAACGGGCGGTCTGTGAATGCCGCGGCTTTACGCTGACATGAGAGTGGTGCGGACGGCTGTCATTTCCGGTAGGCTTCGATGGTGGACTGGAGCGTCGATTTCATCGTGCCCTCGTTCGATGCGTACCACGAAGCGAAGCCGGCTGCGGCATTGTTTGCGCTGCCGACGATGTTGCGGATGAAGTAGGACGCGCCGATGCCGGTGTAGTTGTAGCCGAAGTCGATGCAGACGTTTTCACGGAGCATTTCCAGTACGCGGACGCTCTCCTCCGAGCGGGCGTATTTCGACTGGAGCGCGACCGAATAGTAGGCTTCGGTCAGATGACGGTAGTTCTCGGCGGCGAGCGCTTCGGTGACGGCTCCCGCCATTTTGAGGTCCTTACAGTCAAGCGGGATGCAGAACAGCGAGTAGCTGTCGCAGAGGAACACGCCGTAGTCTTCCTGCGTGTCGTCGAGCTTCGGGACCGGCAGAACGCCCCAGTCATCCTTCATGCTGCGCATGACGTCGGTCTCCGCGCCGAGCAGACGGTCGATGAAAAAGAGCGATTTTCCCTCGCTGAGGAGCTTTAAGCCGGTCTGCTTCGACAGCGGGTACTTTTCCGCCGGGAGGATCGCGCCGTCCGTCCCGAACATCGCCAGCAGTTTCTCGATGACCATCGCCGAACGCTCGCTGTTCAGGCAGAGCTCCGGCTCGCCGGAGGAATTTTTCTGCGTGATCTTACAGCGGAATCCGCCGAGGAAGGCGTCAAGACCGCTGAATTTGTCGAACAGCGTCACACCGACGATATCGTTTCCCGCGTCGGTGATCTTGCCGTCGCTGTCCACGTCCTGCGCCACGGCTTTGATGCAGCGGTTCATTTCGTCAAGCGTCCACTTTCCGTCGAAGACCAGCTCGAACAGGTCGCCGAGGCTGTACTTTTCCGCGACGGAGGAGTTGAAGAAGCAGGCGTCGAAATTCTGCATGACCGACATTCCGAGGTCGCCGGTCATGAAATACAGGCAGTCCCCGATGGTCATGGCTTCCTTCATTTCGCTGATCCACCACGGTTGGGAGAAATCGAGATAGGGAACGTCGTTCAGATTGGTCAGATAACCTTCCATGCCGCGCGTGATGTAGGCGGCGTAGCCCGCGATCAGATCGAAGTCGCCCGTACCGGCGAGGATGCTGGCGGAAAGAGTGCTCTTGATCGTTCCGTTGTAGTCGGTCAGCACGCCGGAGAAGAAGGGAGCGAGCTTGACGTTCAGCCGTTCCTCCACGGTGCGGCTGCGGCGGTAAACCGTGTCGTTGATGATCTCGCCGGTCTCGCTTTCCGCTTCCCATTCGGCGGCGTTCTGGTCGAAGTAGTGGATGGTGAAGGTCTTTCCTCCGAAATCGAGACCGTCGGGCAGACTGTCAGGCGTGTTTTCACGGGTAAGCGCGGTCGTTTCCTCGGGCTGGACGGTGGTATCGGTCGTGACCGTCTCACTGGGAACGGAGGCTTCGCCGCAGGAAAGGCAGGAGAAGCCGAGCGTCAGAGCAAGGAAAAGCGGGAAGATACGATTCTTTTTCATAAGTTTTTCCTTTCTTTCGGCCGCGGACGCTCAATAGGAGGTCCGCGCGATGACTTCTTTCTGAAGCGCAGGGGTCAGACGGACGAAATAGTCGCTGTAACCGCCGATGCGCACGAGCAGGTCGCCGTGATCTTCGGGATGGATCAGCGCGTCTTCGAGAACGGCGGGATCGACCGAGTTGATCTGGATCTCGATGCCGCCTCTCATCATGAAGGCGCGGACGAGGGAAACGAGCAGTTTCTGCTTTTCGGGCGAGAAGGTGCTTTTCGCAAACTTGACGTTGACGACCATGCCGGCGAGGAAACGGCTCTGATCCCAGCTCGTCAGCGAGTTGATGAGCGCGGTCGGACCCGTCACGTCGCGTCCCTGTGCGGGACAGCAGCCGTCCGCGTAGGAAAGTCCGGCTTTTCTGCCGTCAAAGGTCGCCTGCATATGCGAACCGAGAGAGGCATGAGTGATATAGGAAAACGTTCCGGGCATGAGGAAGCCTTCGACCGCCTTCTGCGAGAAGACCGCGCGCTCGATGACGGCGGCGAGCTTCGCGGCGAGCGCGTCGGGCTTTGCGTTGTCGTTGCCGTAATGCGGCAGGCTGTTGACGATGAAGCGGCGGAGCGTTTCGTTTCCCTCGAAATCGGCGTCGATGACCGTGAGAAAATCGGGGAGCGTCAGCTCTTTTTTCTCGAAGCAGAGCGAACGGATGGCTTCGAGCGAGTCGACCGCGTTGGCGAAGCCGACGAAGATCGGCTGGATGAACTGATACTTCGCGCCGCCTTCGCTGATGGAGCGTCCGCGCTCGATGCAGTCGTCGATGAGACTGCTGACCCGCATCTGTTCGTTGCCGTTCCGACCGGCTTCAAGCATCATCGAGACGTAGCGGCGTGCGGCTCTTTTCACGATCCCGGTCAGAGCCGTTTCGTAGGCGGCGAGCAGGGAATCAAAGTCGGCGGACGGACCCACCCGCACGGTATCGACCAGCACGCGGGGAAGGTCGACCGTGAAAGCGGTGGTGTGACCGCGCGTTTTGCCTGCCGCCGTGATCTCGGCGCAGGTCGAGTGGATGTAATTCACCGCGTCTTCGTCCGACACGCCGTAGCGTTTCAGCGAGGAGACGATCGCTTCGTCGTTGTAGAACGCGGGATGGGTCACGCCGTCGGCGAGGACGCGGACGGCATAGCTCATCAGCTCGTCGCTCGTCTTCGGACTGACCGCCAGCGCGCCGTTCGGGTCGGACATCCGGATGTGGTCGAGCGCCGTGATGAAGGCATAGGTCAGATCGTTCTCAACGAGATTCCCGTCCCGGTCGACGCCGCCGACGATGAAGCCGCAGGCGGCGCGCGAGAACACGCGGTCGGAAATGCCGAGACAGAAGAAGTCGATCAGCTCCTGCGCTTCCTCACGGGTCAGCCTGCCTTCGGCGAGGTCCTTTTCATAGTAGGGAAGCAGATAGCGGTCGGGTCTGCCGAGCGGGTAGAGACCGAACAGGTTCGATAAGAAAAAGTGAACGCTCTGGAGCGCTTCAAAGAAGGTTTCGGCAGGCTTGGCCGGGACCTTTTCGAGCGCGCGCGCCATGCGCAGAAGCTCCGAGCGGCGCGGTTCGGCGGCGGTCTCGGCAAGCGAAGTGGCCTTTTCGGAATAGCGGCGGGCGAGGTCGAGGACGGCTTCCAGCTCGATGAGACAGCAGCGCCAGAATTCTTCCTTCCGAATCGGCTCGAAATCGGAGAGCAGGGGCGCGTCGCTGTTCTCGCTTTCGGCGATGCGCGCTTTCAGGTCGGCGATGATCGCGTCCAGACCGACCGTGAGCAGTTTGTCAAAATCGAGCGTGATATGGTCCTTGCGCGCGCCGGAGGTGTGGAGCGCGAAGGGAGAAGCCTCCATTTTGTCGCACAGCTCGTCGTAGCGCGCCTGTTCTTCGGCGGTATGATGCGGGAGATCAAGCCGTCCGGCGAGAAGATCGACGTCGTAGATGACCGGTTTTGATGCGTAAAGCTCGTCGGCTTCGGCGAGAGAGCGGCGCAGACGGGTCGTGGCGGCGTTTTTGTTTTTCATCCAGCTTTCCAGAAAGCCGGTCGTGACGAAGCGGTCGCCGGTGCAGAACATCCGGTATTCGCCGTCTGCGTAGGGGTTCTGACAGCTGCCTACGGTGAGCGTCCGGACAAGCTCGCGCGCGGCAAGGATGCGGTCGGTGACGGGAATGGGCTGATAAGACATAAAATCACCTTTCGTTTTCTTCTATAAAAGAGAATAGGGAAAAGTTCCCGCGCGGTCGGTTGACAAAGCGCGGAAAATGTGGTATGATAGAGCAAAGCGGGAATATCCGTCTGTTTCAAAGGGTCCCTTTTTCATCAGTATATCCCTTTTCGGACGTTTTGTATAGAAAAATCAGGCACAAAAACAGAAGAAAACTGAACCAAACGGAGGCGCGTATGAACTACACCCGGTATTATCACACCCCGCTCGTTCCGGGCGCGGACGCGGATCATATCGTCGAATTCTGTCACATCGTCCGAGACGGGCAGAAGGGCTGCTTCAATCCGCTGCATGAGATCTCGCTCAGGCAGTGTAAGATCAACGTCTTTATGAAAGGCGATTTTTCGGTGATCGTCGGGGAGAAGGTCTACGTGCCGCGCTGGGGAGACCTCTGTTTTCTCGTACCGTTTGAGTCGCACCACGGACAGGTCCCGCACGACACCTTTCTCGATTATTACCAGCTCGACGTCGGGATGCAGGCGTTCGACGCGCTGCCCGGCGGCGAGCGGCTGCTCAGCCTGCTGTGCGACCGCGAAAAGAACAAAAAGGTCTTCGCTCGTCCCGACAAGGCTTCCGCCGACCTCATTTTACAGACCTGCGCCGGGATCGAGAGCGCGCTGGATGACGCGAATCCGGCGCTCGCGTTCGCCGAGACCGTGCGCTGTCTCTCACAGATGGAACGCGCCTTCCGCCATTCCGCGCAGCCGGAGCCGACGGTTCTGACTCCGCATACGGCGCGGGTGCTGCGCATCATCGACGAATGTCCCGGCGAAAATCTGTCGATCGACGAGCTGGCGCGTCAGTGCAGCGTCAGTCCGTCGTGGCTGTCGCGCACCTTCCGGCAGGAGATCGGCGAAACGATCCACGGCTACATGATGACGCAGCGGCTGAAATATTCGGTCGGGCTGCTGGCGGACCACAGCGTGGCGGAGGTGAGCTGTCTGTGCGGCTTCGCGGACAGCTCGCATTATATCGCGCAGTTCAGGCGGCATTTCGGCATGACGCCGTTCGCGTACCGGCAGAGCGGCGGCCGGGACAGGGACGGAAAATAAAAGCACCGGCGCGTTCCGGTGTTGGCGGCAGAAATTCAGAATATACTGCCGGTACAGGAACGCGCCGACGGTATAAAACCCCGCTGTCTGCCGTGCGGCAGACAGCGGGGTTGTGATGGAAACGCCGGTTAAGGACGTTTTGACGGATAATCTCATCAGAGTTCAGAGATCATCCTGCCGGGACGCCGGTCTGACCGGCGTTTTTCAGTCTTTCTGTTCGGTGCGGGAAATGATGTCGTCCTGAATGCTTCCGGTGAGATTCGTGAAATAATCCGAGAAGCCGGTCACGCGCACACGGAGGTTCCCGTACTGATCGGGCGTCTGTTTCGCCGCCAGAAGGTCTTTGCGCGAGACGTAGGTCAGCTGGAAATGCACGCCGCCTTCCTTAAAGTAAGTCTCGAACAGCCGGACCGTCTTCTCAAACTGCGCGTCGTCCTTCACGAGCTTTTCGTCGAGCGAGATGTTCGTCACCGTAGAGCCGCAGGCGATCGCGTGCGGGTCTACGTGCGCGATGGAGTTGAGCAGAGCGGTCAGACCGCTTCTGTCGCGCCCTTCGCTCTGACCAAGCCCGAATTTCATCAGACTGCCCGCGCGCCGTCCGTCGGGGGTCGCCTTCGTATGCTCGCCGAACCAGCGGTGATGCTCGTTGTAGCCGAGCAGATCGCCGACGAGGAAGGGATAGCCGAACAGGTTCTTCTTTCCGTTCAGATAGCGGTAGAGACTGTCGTAGAGCTTCGCGGCGACGGCGTTCGAGCGGTCGTCGTCGTTGCCGAAGAACACGCCCTTTTTCACGATGATCTCCCGCAGCTCCTCGTATCCTGCCCAGTCGGCGCGCAGGGCTTCGGTCAGCTCGGTGAGCGTGCAGAGCTTTTCGTCAAAGACGAACTGCTTCACGGCGACGAGCGAGTCGATGACGTTCGTGATGCCGATGAGCATCGGCGCCGCGATGACGATGTTTCCTCCGCCCTGCGTGAGGCTTTTCGCGTTCTCGATGCAGTCGTTGAAAAAGAGACTCGAAATGTAGTTGACGTCTCTGGCGCGGCAGGAGTTGTAGAGGTCGTCATAACGGTAGATCGCCGTCAGGTCTTCAAAGAGTATTTTTTCGTAGGCGGCGTAGAAAGCGTCGAAATCGTCCGCTTCAGGCGTGACCTCGTGGAACATCCGCTCGACCGAGCGGAGCAGGTTGCCCTTGCTGTTGCTGCCGGTGATCGCGCCGAGGAAAGCCGGTTCGTTGCAGCCGACCGTCGTATAGTTTACCGCCCGCTCATAGGGGAAGCCGCAGTAACCGGCGTAGCATTGCAGGCGCTTTTCGTCGTTCGTGAAGGCGATGCGCTTGTGCGGGTCCTTGCGTTCGCGGTCCATCATCCAGAAAAAGTCCTCGTGGGAGAGCTTTTTCGTCCAGCGAAGCGTGATCTGCGGGATGTAGGTCGGCAGATCGGTCAGGCTTTCGACGATCAGGCGGGACAGGTCGGAAAAGCCGTCGGTTCCGTCCGGCAGATAGCCGCCGATGCAGAAGTGCGATTCGCCGCCGCGCGTGAAGATCTTCGACGCCGCGCGGGTCGCCGCCTGTACCATTAAGAACAGCTCCTGTAAATATTCCGCCGCTTCTTCCTTCGTCAGCGAGCCGTCCGCCAGTCCTTTTTTCCAGAAGGGGAGCAGATAGCGGTCGAGCGTACCGAAGCTGTCCGGGTCGGCGGAGAAGCAGACGTAGATGCAGAGGACCGCTTCGTAAAAGTCGCGCGGGGCGTATTCGGGGACATGGGTCAGCGCGTCGGACAGGCGCGTGAGCCGCGCTTTCGCTTCGGGATCGGTCAGCGTTTCGGCGAACGCCGCCGCCTTTTCGGAGCAGCGGTGCGCCCAGCCGATCATCGCGTCGGCAGTTCGGTCAAGTCCGTTCAGAAAAGCGGTCTCGTCGGGTTCATGATGCAGAGCGAGCGACGCGGCGATCTCCTTTTTGAGTCCCGAAATGCCGGCGTTCAGTACCTTCCGGTAATCGGCGGTCGCGTGCTGCCACTCCATCGTGGACAGATTGCCGATCGGTTTCAGGTAGAAGGACGACATACATTCGCCGGTCGTGCGGTGTCCGCCGCGGCGGAAGGCGTCGCCGACCACCGAGCCGTTGAAGTTGAAAAAGCCGGTGAAGGCGGAATCCCCGGTCAGCTTTGGCTCCTGCGCGAGGATGTATTCGCATAAGCGCTTTACGTCGCGCTCACTCTGTGTGAGAAAAAGGTCTTCCCGGTCGAAGGGAACGGGGACGGGTTCGACGTACATCTCGCCCGCCAGCGTCCGTTCGGTCAGACGTCTGATTCGTTCGGTCATGGATGGTTCATTCCTTTCCTGTTGATTGAAGGCTGGACTTCCGTTCGGAAGCCGGAACGGCGCTGTGCGTCAGCTTCGACGGCGGAACGCCGAAACGTTTTTTGAATTGTCTTGAAAAATAGCCCGGACTATCGTATCCGACCTGCGCGGCGGCTTCGGCGACCGAGACATAGCCGCCCGAAAGAAGCTCTCTCGCCGCGTCGAGCCGCAGACCGTTCAGATAGGCATAGGGCGGCAGACCTGTCAGACGGGTGAACAGCACGCGCAGATACTCGTCCGAAATGCCGCACAGACCGGCAAGCTCGCCGACCGTCAGCGGTTCGCGGTAATGCTCGCGGATATACCGCACGGCGGGCGCGATCAGCGCAAAGCTGCTTTTGGAAAAATACTGCTGTTCGCGTTCGGCGGCAAGACCGGCAAGGATGGAATAGAACGCCGCCGCCGCTTCGGGATAGGACGAGGCGTCCTTGCGCTGCCAGACCTCCAGCGCGCGGAAGAACAGTCCCCTGTACCGGCTGCCCGGCTCCTTTTCGATCAGCTCAGGCGGGAACGACGGGACGTCGTTTCCGAGCAGGGAAAACTGGATGAGGATCACGTCTCCCGGCTCGGTGACGTTGACCGTATTGTCCATGCCGGTGGGAATGAAGTAAACGCTGTCCGGCACAAGGTCGATCTTCAGACTGCCGAAATACTGTTCCGAGCAGCCGTTTAACTTATAGACCAGCTCGCAGAGACTGCGTTTCGGATAGGAGACGACCCCGCATTTTGCGGAACAGCGGCGAACGCTCTGGATGGAGACAGCGAGCGGACCGCCGTCGAAGAAGCTTGTTTTCTGCAAGTCGTTCCCTCCTTTTACAATCGGTTAATCCTCATTATACCCGCATCAGCGGCTTCTGTCAAGCGGGGAACAAAGTATTTTGTTGGATTTCGTACAGATTACGGACTTTGTGACTTTACAAGGAAAGTGCGGTGTGCTATCATGAAAGCGTTATGAAATCACGTTTTCCGCGCCGTCCGGACGGCGCGAAAACGATCATTTTATGAAAGGATGATCTGCTATGATGAAAAAATCCTGCCGTTTCATTTCTCTTTGTCTTCTTGCCGCTCTGCTTGCGGGATGCGGCGAAACCGCTTCGACGACCGACACAAAGGCGGCGGACACGACCGCTTCCGAACCGGAGGAGGAGAGCCTTTTCGTAAAGGACGATCTTCCCGAAGGGCTGGATCTCGGCGGCGAAAGCGTCCGCTTCTGCGTCATGTCGAACCGTATGGGGCAGTATTATGTCGAGGAAGCCGACGGCGACGTTGTGAACGACGCGATCTTTACGGCGAGACGGAACGTGGAGGACCGTCTGAACGTGAAGCTCGAATACCTCCCCTATTCGTACACCTCGTGGGACGACCGCACGACCTATATGAATCAGGTCGGCGCGTCCATTCTCGCCGATTCGGACGATTTCGACGTGGTCGGCTCGACCTCGTTCATGGCGCAGTTCTTCGTTGCCGGGTATCTGTCGAATCTGAAGGGCCGTCCTTATCTCGATTTTGAGAAGCCCTACTGGTCCTCCTACATGGCGGAGAACATCACGGTCGACGGCGTTCTGCCGTTCATGACCGGCGATATCTCGATCGGCGGCATCAAGTCGATGATGTGTATGTTCTACAACAAGGATCTGCACGAAATGTACGGGCTTGACGACCTCTACGAGATCGTGGAGAACGGAGACTGGACGGTCGACAAACTGGAGGAAATGATGAAGACCGCCTATGTCGACCTCAACGGCGACACGAAGGTCGACGAGGAAGACCGGCTCGGTCTCGTTCTGGAAGGCTCCAACTACGCCACCGGCTTCTTTGACGCCTGCGAAATGCAGATCTACGACACGACCGGCGGTAAGTTCACCTTTATCTTTGACGATCAGCACAACACCGACGTCGTTCAGCGGCTGGTGAAGCTCCTGCACGAAAACGACAGCGCGATGATCCGCGGCAGGGACGACAACGCCAATTATCTCGCGGAGGAATCGCTGTTCCGCAACGGGAACGTCTTATTCACCGGCGGATGGATCTCCTGCGCGGAGTCCTACCGCGACCTCAGCTTCGACTGGGGACTTCTGCCCTACCCGAAGTTCGACGAGAACCAGAAGGATTACCGCACGACGGTGCTGAACACCTATACGAGCTTCGGTCTGCCCGTCACCTGCAAAAGGATCGAAGCGTCCTGCGCGTCGCTCGAAGCGCTCGCTTCGGAGTTCTACCGCACCGTCACCCCGGCGTATTTTGAAGTGGCGCTGAAGGTCAAGTATTCGCGCGACGACCAGTCGAGCCGGATGTTCGACCGCATCCGTGCGAACTCGGGATTCTCGTTCGGCATGGTCTTCACGAACGCCATCGACCTCATCGACACGAAGTTCAAGGATGCTCTGAACAAGAACGATCCGAACTGGGCTTCCACGATGGCGTCCGTCAAGGACAACGCGGTCAGGAAGACCGAAGACCTTGTAAAAGCGTTCGAGGACGCGGGGAAATAAGCTGAGTCTGCTGTCCCATCACAGGCAAAATACGCATTCCGCCGTCCGGCATTCCGATGCCGGACGGCGGATTTTTTATCATGATGATGTCATATGGAGCCAGTAAGCAATGGGTAACTCGGAACTTATCTGAAACGGGTTGAAATTGCTCCGCGAATGTGGTAGAATGATATCGGAGGAAAAGAAAAATGCCCGCAGGGAGCGGGCAAGTTCTTCCATATTTCCGTGTTTATTTCAACCCACGTTCCCATGGTCAGATTGCGTTACCAATGAAAACGACAAAAAAACGGCTCGAAACGCCTGTTCTTTTTGCGGGATGCGAAAAAAATACAAATCAGTATATCATATTTTCACAAGGAAATGCAAGTGTAAAAATTGAAGAAGGTGATAAAACGAAAGACAATCTTTATTTTTCTCACCTCAGTGAGGACGGAACGCGGCGGCAGACGCTGAATGAGCATCTGACCGGAACGGCGGAGCTTGCCGGACGGTTCGCGGAGGTCTGGGGCGCAGAGCAGGAAGCATGGATCACGGCGCTCTGCCATGATATCGGAAAGACAAGCGCCGCTTTCCAGCGAAGACTGCTCGAAAACGGAAAGCGGGTCGACCATGCCACGGCGGGAGCGCAGGTTCTGTTCCGGCACAGGCTGTTTCACGCCGCCGCCTGCGCGGCCGGACATCACGCGGGACTGTCCGACAACGGCAGTCTCAAAACGTCGGTTTACGGCGACGGAACGCTCTGCGGCAAGCTGAAAGCGAAGGAAGGACACGATATCGAACCGTATGAAGATATCGTGGAGGAGAAGGATTTCCCGAACGGTACGCCGAAAGGTCAGCCTGTCTCTCCGCTTGATTCCTTCCTTTATACGAAAATGCTGTATTCCGCCCTGACCGACGCGGACTTTCTGGATACCGAGCAGTTTATGAGCGGCGAAAAGCCGCGCGGACAGTTCGCTTCCATCGCGGAGCTGAACGAAAAGCTGGAGCGCTTCATCGCCGGGTGGAAGACGGACGATTCCGAGATCAACGCGCTTCGGACCGGGATCCGCAGGGAACTGGAAAAACGTTCCGAGCTTCCGTCAGGCGCGTTCACGCTGACCGTCCCGACCGGCGGCGGAAAAACGATCTCCTCCATGCGGTTCGCTCTGCTGCACGCGCTGAAAAACGGACTGCGCCGCGTGATCTATGTGATCCCGTACACGTCTGTCATCGAGCAGACGCAGAAGGTATTTGAAGAAATCTTCGGTTCGGAAAACGTTCTGGCACATTATGCGGTATCGGATTTCTATCTGACCGAGAGCGGGGAAGCCGAAGAAACCGAGGAAGCCGTGCGCAAGCGGCTGGCGGCTGAAAACTGGGACGCGCCGATCATCGTCACCACGTCCGTCCGGTTTTTCGAGTCGTTTTTTTCCTGCCGAAGCACCGGATGCCGGAAGCTCCACAACGTTGCCGGAAGCGTCCTGATTTTCGATGAAGCGCAGACGCTTCCGACGGCGGTGCTCCGCCCCTGTCTGTATGTGATCTCACAGCTCATCCGGCGTTACCGGTGCAGCGGCGTTCTCTGTACCGCGACGCAGCCGGCGGTGGAACGGATACTGCACGAAAAGGAAATGCTCGGAGACCTTCCGGTGACCGAGCTTTGCCCCGAACCCGAAAGAATGTACGAAGCGTTCCGAAGGGTGGTCTATCGGAACGAGGGAGTCCTGTCCGACGAGGCGCTGATCGAACGGCTGGGATCCGACGCACAGGTGCTGTGCATCGTCAATACAAAAGCCCACGCGCGAAAACTGTACGAAATGCTCCCGAAGGAGGGGCGATTTCATCTCTCCACGAACATGACGCCGAAGGACCGCCATGAAACGCTGGAGGTCATCCGTCGGCTCCTGAAAGAAAACAAGCCCTGCCGGGTCGTCTCCACCAGTCTGATCGAAGCGGGTGTGGACGTGGATTTTCCGGCCGTCTGGCGCGCTCTGGCGGGAAGCGATTCGATCATTCAGGCGGGCGGACGCTGCAACCGTGAGGGAAAGCGAAGCCGGGAGGAAAGCATCGTCCATTATTTTATCCCGGAAAGCGAAAAGCAGCCGACCTACCTCAGACAGAATCTGTCGGCTGCCGAACGGGTCATCGAACGGGAAGAGGACGTCGCGTCGCCGTCGTCGGTCCGGACCTATTTTGAATTCCTCTTCTATATATTGAAAGGGGAATTCCTCGACGAAAAGAAGATCCTGAAACAGATCGCCGCGCATCCGTTTGATTTCAGAACGATCGGCGAACAGTTTCATATGATCGAGGCAGAGGACAGGACCGTCGTGATCCCGTGCGAGGAAAACAGGGGATCGATCGCATCGATCCGTTCCGGCGTATACAGCCGGAATACGCTCCGGAAACTGGGGTATTATTCTGTGAACGTGCCGGGATACGTATTTGACAGCCTGCTCGGCGGCGGCGCGCTTGAACTGCTTGATGCAAAGGGGAGCGTCGGCGTCCTGACCGACGCGGAACGCTACGACAAAGAGTGCGGATTAAACACGGTCAAATAGGAAATGAAAGCATTGATTTATTATAGTCGATTGTAAAACTTCGTTTTACAATCGGTACTCGCGCTTATCGCCGCAGACAAAACAAAGTTTTGTCGGCTCCCCTCGGCGCGAGGGCTCGCCCTGGCTCGCCTTAGAGGTGTTTTTTATTATAACATTTGTCATCTCAAAGCATTAAACAATCGGCTAATTGATTTATTAGGAAAGGAGTGATTCCATGAGCTTTCTGGTCGAGGTCTGGGGAACAAACGCCTGTTTCACACAGCCGGAAATGAAGGTGGAGCGCGTCAGCTACGACGTCATGACGCCCTCTGCCGCGCGGGGAATCGTGGAAGCGGTGTACTGGCACCCCGGTCTTCGCTATGTGATCGACCGGATCTATGTGCTGAACCCGATCCGGTTCACCAACGTGCGCCGCAACGAGGTGAAATCCATCATCTCGAAACCGGGCAAAAACACGCTGACGACGGGTAAATCGGACAAGGAACTGTATATCAACACCCACGCGGATATTCAGCAGCGCGCCGCCATGGTCTTAACGGACGTCCGATATGTGATCGAGACGCATTTTGAAATGACCGACAAGGCAAGTCCGACCGACAACGAGGGGAAATTCTGCGATACCATCCGCCGGCGTCTGGAAAAGGGGAAGTGCTATCATCAGCCGTATTTCGGCTGCCGGGAATTTCCGGCGTTCTTCCGTCCGTGGGAAGGCGGGACGATCCCGAGCATTCCCGAAACGAGGGAACTCGGCTATATGTTATATGATCTGGACTATTCGGATCACGACAACATTACGCCGATGTTTTTCAAGGCAAAGCTGGAGAACGGCGTTCTCGATCTGACAGACTGCGAGGTGCGCCGATGATCTTACAGGAACTGACGAAATATTACGAGGCGCTTGCGGAAAAAGGAAAGATCTCCCGCTCCGGCTGGGCGAAGGTGAAGGTCCCTTATGGGCTTCTGCTGGACGACGACGGGAACCTGCTGGACGTTCTTCCGCTGTTTGCGGTCTCGCACGATAAAAAGGGAAAGGAAATACAGGTATCGCGCGAATACGTTCTGCCTGCGCCGATCAAGAAGACCTGCGGCATCGCGTCGAATTTTCTCTGGGAAAACGCTTCCTATATCCTTGGTCTTCCGAAGGAACAGAACGATAAGGAAAAGGAACGCGCCGCGAAATGCTTCGCTTTCATGGGAGATTTCCACAAAAATCTGCTGGATAACTGTGAGAGCGGCGCGGCGAAGGCGGTCTGCCGGTTCTTCGAGGTCTGGGACCCGCAGAACGCCGCAGAGCACCCGAAGCTGACGCCGATTCTGAAGGAGCTGGCGGGCGGCGCAAATCTGGCGTTTTTCCACCGCGACAGAATCGTCTCCGAGGACGACGAAATTGCCGCCGCATGGCAGAAATCCTACGATGCGGAGACCGGCGGCGAAACGGCGGTCTGTCTTGTGACCGGAGAGAAATCCGTGCCGGAAGCGGTCCATCCGGCGATCAAGGGCGTTGCGGGAGCGCAGTCCTCCGGCGCGGCGGTCGTTTCCTTCAATGCGTCCGCGTTTTCGTCCTTCGGCAAGGAGCAGAGCCTGAACGCGCCGGTCAGCAAATACGCCGCCTTCGCTTACACGACGGCGCTGAATACGCTGCTGGCGGACCGGGATCATGTCAAGCGCTTCGGCGACATGACGGTCGTCTACTGGGCGGAAGACGCGGAAACGGCGGAGCAGGATTGGATGACGGCGCTGTTTGACGGTGAATCGAATATCCTGAGTCCGGATGATCTGAACGAATTCATGAAAAAGCTGTCGCGCGGTGAATCGGTGGATATCGAAGGGATCTCCGTGAAACCGGACAACCGGTTTCACATTCTGGCGCTCTCGCCGAACGCGGCGCGGCTGTCCGTGCGGTTCTGCTATACGGACACGTTCGGTCATCTGGCGGAAAATCTCGCCGCGCATTACGGGCGGCTGGAGATCACCGGCCCAAAGCCGATGCTGTCGTTCTGGATGCTGATCGGCGCGACGGTGCGAAATGCGGACGGACGCCCGGTCGGCGACCCGTCGCCCCATCTTTCGGGCGATGTGTTCCGTGCGATCCTGACCGGAAACCGCTACCCGGATACGCTGTATCAGCAGATCCTGATGCGCGTGCGCGCGGAACGGAATCTGACCCAGACCCGTGCGGCGGTCATCAAGGCGTATCTTCTCAAAAACGAGGAAAACAATCCGAACTATGAACGATACAGGGAGGTTTTACAGGTGAAGCTGAACGAAGAAACAACCTATCAGCCCTATGTGCTGGGCGAGCTGTTCGCGCTGTGCGAGCAGATTCAAGCGAAAGCGAGCAATGTGACCACGATCAAGGACCGCTTTTACACGTCCGCCTGCACGACGCCCGCCGTCGTCTTCCCGCGGATCATCGATCTGGCGGAGAAGCATCTGAAAAAGCTGGACGGCGGTCTTCGCGTCGTCTGCGCGAAGGAGCTGAACGCGCTGATCGGAAAGCTCAGTGAGAGCTATCCTGCGCATCAGTCCTTACAGGATCAGGGCATTTTCCAGATCGGCTATTATCACAGAAAAGAAAAATTCTTTGAAAAGAAAGACAAAACCGCAGGAAATGAGGAGGAAAGCAGCAATGAGTGAGGCAATTAAGAATCGTTACGAGTTCGTGATCCTGTTTGAAGTGGAGAACGGAAATCCCAACGGCGACCCGGATGCGGGCAATATGCCGCGCGTCGACCCGGAGACCGGCTACGGTCTTGTGACCGACGTCTGCCTGAAGCGCAAGATCCGCAATTATGTGGAGACCGTGCGCGAGAACGAAAAAGGCTACCGCATCTACATCAAGGACGGCGTTCCGCTGAACCGCAGCGACAGGGAAGCCTGCGACTATATCGGCGTGGAGCCCTCGAAGCTCAAGGACGCCAAGAAAGCCGACGAATCGCTGGACAACCGTCTGCGCGACTTCATGTGTGCCAACTTTTTCGACATCCGGACGTTCGGCGCGGTCATGACGACCTTTGTCAAGAACGCGCTCAACTGCGGACAGGTCCGCGGACCGGTCCAGCTCGGCTTTGCCCGTTCGGTCGACCCCGTCATTCCGCAGGAGGTCACCATCACGCGCGTGGCGATCACGACCGAGGAAGACGCGGCGAAGAAGGGGACTGAAATGGGCAACAAGTACATCGTTCCCTACGGTCTGTACCGCTGTGAAGGTTACGTTTCCGCAAACCTCGCACGCAAGTCGACCGGCTTCTCGGAGGACGATCTGAACCTTCTGTGGGAAGCGATCCTCGGAATGTTCGAACACGATCATTCCGCGGCAAGAGGCAACATGGCGGTCCGTGAGCTGATCATATTCAAGCATGACACGGAGCTCGGCTGCGCGCCTGCCTACAAGCTGTTCAAGACTGTCAGCGTGAAGCGCAGGGAGGAAATCACGGCTGCACGCTGCTTTGAAGACTACGACGTCAGCGTCGACGAAGCTGCTCTGCCTTCGGGCGTGTCCTGTATCCGCATGGGCTGATGGAATATAAAGACGAAGACTTTTTGCAGCTGTCCGGACTCCAGCACTTTGCATTCTGCCGCCGTCAGTGGGCGATGATCGCCATTGACGGCGTGTGGATGGAAAACGGACGCACGGCGGAGGGTCGGATCCTGCACGACAACGCGCACGATCCGACCTTCCGCGAGACGCGGGGAGACCTCACGGTCTCCCGTGCGATGCCGGTCTTTTCAAGAGAACTGGGACTGTCAGGCGAATGCGATGTGGTGGAGCTTCGGCGGGACGACGCGGGCGGCGTCTCTCTGCGCGGCAGAGAGGGGAAGTACCGCGTTTATCCGGTCGAATACAAGCGCGGTTCGCCGAAGGAGGACGACTGCGACCGGATCCAGCTCGCGGCACAGGCGATGTGTCTCGAAGAGATGCTGTGCTGTGAGGTCCCGGAAGGGGCGTTATATTATTATGAGACGCGGCACAGATGCCCGGTGACGATCGATGACGAGCTGCGCAGGACGGTGCGGCAGTACGCGGCGGAAATGCACGGCTATTTTGACCGGCGGTATCTGCCGAAGCCGAAGCGCACGAAAGCCTGCAATGCCTGTTCATTAAAGGACGAATGTCTGCCGGTACTCGGGAAGCTCATGTCGGCGAAGGAATACAACGACCGGAATCTCGGAGAAGGGACGGAGAGTTAGACCGTTCCCCGGATGTTCTGCGGCATTCGCCGCGATTCCGGAAAAAGGATACTTTCGCTGTGCGAAAGCGATGGTTAATGGAATGAAAAAACTGCTGAACACACTGTATATCACGATGCCGGACGCCTATCTGTCATTGGATGGAGAGAATGTCGTCGTGCGGGTGACGGAAACGGAGATCGGACGGAAGCCGCTTCATTTACTCGACGGCATTGTGACCTTCGGGTATGCCGGCGCGTCTCCCGCGCTGCTCGGCAAGTGCGCGGAGATGGGGAAAACTGTGACCTTCTGTTCCCAGAACGGGAAATTTCTTTCGAGAAGCGTCGGAAAAGTGTACGGGAACGTTCTGGTACGGCGGGAGCAGTACCGGTTAGCCGACGACCCGGCGCGTTCCCTGACGGTTGCCGCAGCGATGATCTCGGCGAAGCTGACGAACAGCGCTGCGGTCCTGCGCCGTGCGGTGAGCGATCATGCCGGGCGTATCGAAGGAGACGAGGTTTCCCGTGCGGCGGAGACACTGAAAGCAGGTGCGGTTTCGGCGTATCACGCGGACAATGCGGACACGCTGCGGGGGATCGAGGGCGAAGGTGCGAGCCGGTATTTTGCGGTATTCGACCAGCTGATCTTACAGCAGAAGGAAGATTTTTCCTTTGACAGCCGGAACCGCAGACCGCCGCTCGATCCGGTGAACGCGATGCTTTCGTTCGGGTACTCGCTGATGACGGGGATGTGTACGTCTGCGCTGGAAGCGGCGGGGCTGGACCCGTATGTCGGAGTATTTCACACGGAGCGTCCGGGACGGTGTTCGCTGGCACTCGATCTGACGGAGGAATTCCGTGCGCCGTTTGTGGATCGGTTTGTGCTGACGATGATCAACAGGAAGCTGATCGTGGCAGACGATTTCATCGTGAAGGAAGACGGCGCGGTGCTGTTAAAGGACAACGGTCGAAAGCAGTTTCTGTCGCAGTGGCAGAAGAAGAAAGCGGAGACCATCCGGCATCCTTATCTCGGTGAAACGGTGGAGTGGGGGATGATCCCGTATGTTCAGGCGATGCTGCTGGCGAAGACTATCCGCGGCGATCTGGATGCCTATCCGCCGTATCTGTGGAAGTGAGGGAAAACGATGCTGGTACTGATCACCTACGACGTCAACACGACGGATGCGGCAGGCCGGAAGCGTCTGACGAAGGCTGCGAAGATCTGTGTGAATTACGGGCAGCGGGTACAGAATTCGGTGTTCGAGTGTTCGCTGGATGCGGCGCAGTTATGTATGGTACGGGACAAGCTGAGGAAAGCGATGGACGAGCAGCATGACAGTCTTCGTATCTACAATCTGGGGAACAATTACACAAGCCGGATCGAGCACTATGGGGTGAAGCCCGCATACGACCCGTCAGAGCCGATGATCCTGTAACACAGCTTCCCGTGCGAAAGGGAAGCGCACAGGAAAATGCCGGGGGATTCGCAGAGGCAAAAGCGTCATTTCCGGCATGGATTTTCTTTGAAGTTTCAGTATTCTCTTGACAATTTGAGCAAATTGACGTATCATATTATTTGGGAACGGTCATTTTTATCGTTCCCGCTGTCGTCCCCCGTGCGGGGGACGTGGATTGAAATTTCCATCATGTCCGACTGGATCATACTGCCGGGATGTCGTCCCCCGTGCGGGGGACGTGGATTGAAATTCTGCAAACAGAAGTCCGCAACCCGCATCCGCGCCTGTCGTCCCCCGTGCGGGGGACGTGGATTGAAATACTTCTGAATGAGTTGGGACTG
>JAZRXB010000220.1:0-21173 GCA_045600005.1 Eubacteriales bacterium
TTTGTTTGAATTCTGACGCGCCGTGCGCGTCAGGTTTCGAGTTCGGCTCGCGCCGAACTCGGCTTTGCGCGTTTGTATGGATTCTGACGCGCCGTGCGCGTCAGGTTTCGAGTTCGGCTCGAATGTTTTCGCGGAGTGATGGAGTGATGAGGTCAGAGGGTCAGCTCGATTCCTGCGAATTCATACGGGTAGAGGGGCGTGTCAAGGACGATACGGTCGGCTTCGATATGTCCCTTGCAGTTGACGTAACGCACGTCCTTCACGGGTGCGCCGAGCTTTAAGCGCAGACCGTCGATGCGGTCGGGGAACAGGTTCCACAGACCGAACGCGGCTTTTCCGCCGCCGATCTTGAGGAGCGGGTAGAGCATCGGATAGCTGCCGTCGAGGTCGACGATCGGTTCCTTTCCGGTCATCCACACAAGCGAGCGGACGATCTGCCGCCGTCTTGCGTAGTTCTCAAAGAAGCCCTGCGGCGGGTTCTGCGCGTCGAACGGCAGAAGAACGAATTTCAGCCCGTCGGCGTTCTCGTATTCGCACACGCCGCCGAACTCTGCGCCGCCCTGCCGGAAGGTCGTCACCGTGCGCACGCCCTCTTTCCACGTCACGTCGGGGAAGCGGTACTGCATCATCAGTGTGTACTGGTTTTCGCCGGGGAAATATTCCTTCGGCTGGTCGGCAAGCCCGGTCTTCTGGTAGACGGGGCGCTCCTTTGCCGAGACGAAGCCGACGTCGATCCCGCGTTCGGTCAGGAGCTTCGCGGCGGGAAGGTCGAGGATCGCGCCGGATTTCAGCTCGTCGGACGGGATGTGCCGCGCGTGTTCGCCGAACAGGACGACGGGATATCCCGGCTCAAAGGTCGTCGGCAGGGAACAGCGCGCCGTCAGCCGGACGGCGGGATTCTTCAGGCCGTCCTGCATCCGCCATGATTCCGACGGGTCGCAGGGGTTGATCTGACGCTCGGAGAAGAGCCGCATGGCGGTATACAGCCGGACGCCTGCGGCGGTCTTATCCGCGAACAGCTCGTCGATCTGACGATAAAGCGGCTGATCCTGAACGTGGCGGTCGATGTAGCCGGTCTCATAGTCGGCGTGCGACACGTAGTCGAGCATATATTTGAGGACGCCGTCCGTGCCGCCCGACGCGCGCAGGATCATGTCGAAGCATTCGAGATATGCGGCGGGCGTTGTGAAGCGGGGACGCGGATAGGTGTCGCCCTCCGAGAAAATTTCGATGCCGCTGTCCTTGCACCAGTCCGCCTGAATGCGCTCGTATTCGATCGCGTCGGCAAGACCGGTCGTGCTTCTGCCCGACCAGTACGGCGCGCCCGAAAGACGCAGGAAGGGCTTCGTTCCGCCTGCGAGAACGCGGGCGATCTCAACCGCGTCCGCGCCGTCGAAGTCCCATGCGCAGGGCGCGGCGCAGAAGCCGAGCCGCGCGTCCGGATCCACCGTGTCGAGCGCGTCCCGAAGCGCCTTGGCAAAGCCCCGCTTCGCATCGCCGCAGACCTTCATCCAAGCGTCGCGGTGACGGCTTTTTCCGCCCGCGTAGACCTTTGTGCGCAGATCGTCCTCCGTGAACGGCTCGCCCAGCTCCTTTTCCATCGCCGCAAGGTGCAGCGGACAGCAGCAGGGGAGCGCGTCCGACCGTCCGCCCAGCCGGAAGTCGTCGTCAAGCATGATCATGTCCGCGCCGCAGGACGCGACGTCCTTCACCCAGTCTGAGACCGCGCCGCGGAAGACCGGGTCGAGCATACAGAACGGCGCGCAGTCGCCCTTGCCGAGATAGCGCATATTCCGGTACGGCAGACCGGGCAGCGGGCGGTCGGCGTCGTGTCCGACCGTTTCGCCGAGCCAGACCATGACCTCGAAGCCGTGGGATTTGAAATATTCGATGTGGTATCTGAGTTTTGCGAGCTTTTCCGGCGAGGAAAAGCGCCAGTCAAGCTCGCGTCCGAGCGTCAGGGCGAGCCGTTCGGCGCCGCTTCGTTTGCATTCGGCGAGCGCTTTTTCCTTAATGAAGTGATCTTCCCGGAAGCGGACCGGGATGGTGGTTTTATAGGATGCTGACATGATGCCCTCCTGTCAGTTCATTTCCTTTAACGAGGCGACAACGTTGGCGATACTTGCTTCATAGGCGGCGCGTTTCGATTCATAATACGACGAGACGTTCGGGTTCCCGGAATCGAAAATTCTGCGGAAGGAGTAGAGCGGTTCTCCAAAGACCTTGGAATATAGTCCCTCGACGTTGATATACGCGCTGTCGCGGATGATCTCCAGCATTTCGATGGAAACGTCGTTGCGGGCGTATTTGAAATTCATACAGGTATCAAAATAAACGTCCGTCACGGAATGGCGCGATTCGGCGCAGAGCGCTTCCAGCACAGCCGCCGCGACTTCGGGTTCGGGATTGTCGACCGGGATGCCCCACATGGCGGCGGAGTTGTTCGCCGGGACGCGGTATTCCTCCTGCTTTTCATCGAACTTCGGATAAGGCAGAATGGTGAAGTCGTCCTTCATGTTTCGCAGCGAACCGCGCGAGGAGTCGAATTCAAGCGTCAGGAACAGTCCCTGACCGTTTAAGAACATCGGACGGATCGTATTCGCAAGGTCTTCCTTGCAGAACGCGCCGACCGTTTCGCCTTCAAAGAAGAGCGGCCAGAGCTTTTCCATGACGGCGGAGGTGCGGTCAAGGTCGAGGTCGAAGAAGGGTTCGCCGTCCTTGACGCCGATGTGCGTCAGTCCGGATGAGATATAAAAGGCGTCCGCCGGATTGTAAAGCGACATGACGATGCCGTACTGGTCCTTTTCGTCCCAGACGCCGTTGCCGTCAAGGTCCTTCATCACGCCCTTCGTGATGCTCTTCAGACGGTCGATCGTCCAGCTGCCGCTCTTGACGAGCGCGGGAACGTCCTCGATCTGGTATTCCTTTGCCAGACGGTCGTTCTGGTACAGCACATAGCTGCCGCCTATCGTGGTAAGGAAGCTGATATCGCCGGTAATGAGATAATTATGACCTCCGACGGCTTTGGCTTCGACGATGCTCTGCGTCCACCACGGCGCGTCAAGATTCAGATAATCCAGCGTATCGAGCGGCTGGAACAGATTTTCCAACACCAGAAAAGAGGTGTTGGAGCCCCATCCGGCGATCAGCTGCCATGCGTTGTCTCCGGCGGCGACCGAGGAACGGATTCTCGCAAGCTCCGAATTGTAGTTTGCGTAGCCTGCTCCGTCAAAACGGGTGATCTTAACGTTCAGCCGCTCCTCGACGTCGCGGTTGCGGTAATAGATCGCGTCGTTCAGCACGTCGCCGTTTTCCCCGTCGACGGCGACCTCCATCATGGCGTTCGCGTCGCCGCGCACGTTGATGACGATCTCCTTTCCGCCGAAGTCAAGCTCCTCCGGCAGACTGTCGAGCCAGCGGGAGGTGGTGACGGGAGTTGTGTCTTCGGGCTGAACGTCGGCGGACGTTCCGGCAGGCGTGTCCGCGCCGCAGGCGGAGAAGGACGGTGCGGCGGCGAGCAGGGCGAGAAGAAGCGCGGTGAGACGATGGGATGCGTTTGCTTTCATGATAATACCTCACTTTCATATTCGGGGCTTCGGAAAACCGAAGATACCCGCTCAGTGAGTTCATTATAACACCCCGTTCCCGACCCGTCAAGCCAGCCGATTCCCGACTTTTTTCACTATATTCCCATGAAAAAGAGGATATTGACATGAAATGAAAAAACTGATATAATAGAGGTAAGCCGATTGTTAATTGCTTCAAGGTAATGAACGTTATAATAAAATCCGTTTTTATGTCGGCTTTGCCGACATAAAAACACCTCTAAGGCGAGCCCTCGCGCCGATATGATCGGGGAGAGCCGACAAAACAAATTTTGTCAGCCGCGATAAGCGCGACCAACGATCGTAAAGCGAAGTTTTACAATCGACTAAATCGAATACTGTAAGGAGGCGTGACAAATGGAGCTTCAATACGACGCGCAGCGCCTTGTCGAGGTACTGAACGATTTTACCCGCGCGACGGGCATCAACTGCAATTTCCTCAGACCGGACGGCAAACGCTGGCGGCAGAGAGCGCGGGTCCCCAATCCCTTCTGCCGCGCCATTCAAAGCTCGCCCTGCGGCAAGGGACTCTGCCGCGCTTCGGACCGGCGGCTGCTCGACGTCTGCGAAAAGACCCGTCATGTCGAAACGCACGTCTGCCACGCGGGGCTGGTGGACGCGGCGGTCCCGATTTTGTGCGGCGGCGAGATCGCGGGCTACATCATCATGGGACCGATGCGCAGCCGCGCGGAATTTGACGTGTCGAAGCGTCTGATCGCGCCCTGCGGTCTGAGGGAAGGGAAGGCGGCGGAACGCTACGCGGCGCTCCCGCTCTATGACGACACGACGATCGAAAGCATTGCGAACATCGCCGCGATTTTAGCGAAATATATCATGTTCGAGTCGATGTTAAAGCCGTCCGACAGCTTTTCGCTCGGCAGGACGGTGGAGTACATCGAGCGGAATCTGACCGAACCGCTGACGACCGAACGGCTCGTGAAGGACACGCATATGTCGAAAAGCGCGCTGTTCCGGGCGTTTCACGAGACCTACGGCTGCACGCCGGGCGAGTATGTCAGCAGACGGCGGGTCGAGCGGGCGAAGCAGATGCTGGAGGACGGGACGCTCTCGGTGGGAGAGATCGCGGCGGCGCTGGATTTTTCGTCGGTCTCCTACTTTGACCGCGTGTTCCGGAAGATCACCGGCGTGCCGCCGCTGTCCTATCGGAACCGCCACCGTTCGGACAAGCCCGCACAGAACGACGGCTGATACTATGATACAGCATTCCGCGCGGAATGTCAATCCATAAAACCCGAAGAAGGCGGAAAAGCGATTCAGTCTGTACGCGAATCGTTCCGCCGTTTCGAGCCGTCGACAGGATTCGCTTGACGGCGGGCGCGGTATGCGGTATAATGGAAATAAAGGGGCGGAGGTTTCCGCCGAAGCAAAAGGAAAGGGGGAGCGGAAATGACCTATGTCATGTCCGACCTTCACGGTCAGTTTGAAAAATATAAGAAGATGCTCGAAAAGATACGGTTCCGGGATTCGGACGATCTGTTTGTGCTGGGAGACGTCGTGGACCGCGGACCTGAACCGATGAAGTTATTACTTGACATGAGTATGCGCCGAAACGTGTTCCCGATCATGGGAAATCACGATTTGACGGCGCTGACGATCCTGTCAAGGCTCCAGCGCGAGATCACGGAGGAAAACGTCGAAACGACGCTGGACGAAACGCTGATGGAAGGGCTTCTTCTCTGGCAGGAAGACGGCGGAGACGAGACCATCCGGGATTTCAGGCGGCTGTCGCCCGACGACCGGGCGTTTATCCTCGAGTATCTCGAAGAATTCGCAGCCTACGACGAGATCGAGGTGAAGGGAAACCGTTTCGTGCTGGTCCACGGCGGACTGGAAGACTTTTCGCCGGAGAAGCCGCTGGAGGACTATTCCCTTGACGGGCTGATCGCGTCGCGGACCGACTACACGAGGGCGTATTATCCCGACCGGTATCTTGTGACGGGTCACACGCCGACCGGGCTCATCGACCCGGCGTATGAGGGGAAGATCTGGCGGAAGAATCGTCACATCGCCCTTGACTGCGGAGCGGGCTTCGGCGGACCGCTCGGCTGTATACGGCTGGACGACGGGAAGGAATTTTACGTTGACTGAACGAATCGGGCATGACCGGAAAACGGTCATGCCCGATCTGCTTTTCGGCGGGACAGGAGAGGATCGCTCCCGTCCAGCCGTTCACTTGTTGAGTTCAAAGGTGACGGACGAAGCGTTCGGCGGGGTGTAGCCGTGCATCCTGCCCTGCGTCACGGTCACGGTCGCCGGGCATTTCAGCTGATGGAGCATCGTGAACACGCCGCTCGGCGGGCATACATAGTCGCCCAGTCCCAGAGAGACGGTGACGGTGTTCGCCGCGGGAATGCGCTTGGCGAAGTTGATCGTGTCGACATAGGCGAGCGCGTCGCCGTAGGTCGGATGGAAGGTGCTTCGCATCGAAGCGCTCGCCGTCATGATATTCGCCGCGTCGCACATCCACGGGATGGAGAAGCTGCCCGTCGTGACGGCGGGTTCGAGCGCGGAAATGACGATCGACTGGAAGCCGCCCTGGCTGCCGCCGCTCGCTTCCATCTCTCCGTTCCAGACGTCAAGTCCGGCGATCTTCTTGCCGTCGGGACCAAGCACGCCGGTCTTTCCGAAGAAAGCCTTGGCGAAGCGGACGCACTGCACCTCGCGCAGGATGACCTTGCGGAAGTAGCAGGTCTCGATGCTGTCGTTGTTCTTGAGACCGTAGCTGCTGAGCGAGTCATAGTAGGACGCTTCGTGTCCCAGCTCAAGCGCGTGGGGCGAGATGCGCACGGTGATGCAGCCCGGCGTGCCGGTGGGAGGATTTTCATAGTAGTTGTCCTGCGTGCCGTAGCCGCTGAAATAGAGCTTGATGGGTAAGGACTCCTTCGAGGCGTTGGCAGGGTAGGTGATGTAGGCGTTCGCCGCCTCGCATTCCGCCGTGCAGGCGATCATGACGCGCTCGACGCGCCAGGACGGGTCGGCGCCGATGGATTCGGTCTTGATGATATCGGGCGCGACCTTATCGAGCGCGGCGAGCTGTTTTTCCCAGAACTCGTCGAAATCGGCGGGTTCTGGGTATTCGACGCCGAATTCCTCGACGTCGACGCCCGCGCCGAACATCGGGGAGTTGCTTGCGCCTTCGCCCTGATCGACGCCCGCGAGCAGTTTGCCGCGTTCGTCGGTCGCAAGGCATTTGAATCGGACGAAGCCCTTGCCGGTGGCGGGGATGGCGACGGACAGCTGACCGGTCATGCCGCTCGCTTCGCCGCGGTAGGTGTGACCGTCGTCGGTGAAGGCTTCCCAGCTGAACTTCGGGCAGGTGACGAGCGAGCCGTCCGCGAGCAGGCGGACGTTAAACACGATGTCGTCGCCGACGTGATAGGTCAGCGGAGACTTGTCAGTCTCGCCTTCAAACCAGATCTGCTTGGCGGAAAGCGCGGCGTCGGCGCAGCTTCTCGGATGGATCCCGCGGACCAGAACGGCGTTTTCCGCCGGGACCTCGGAGCCGCTGCGGTCAAGGTGGTTTTTGAACGCTTCGGAGACAAACCACACGCCTTCGCCGGAACGCATACGGATGCGGACGCCGAAATCGGTTTTTTCGATCTGATACTGAGCGACCGCGAGCGTGTCGTCCAGCGTCAGCTCGATGCGCGGCGAAGCGTTCGCGTCGGTCGAAGCGGAGAGCGCCAGCTCGTAGCGGGAACGTGCGAGCGCGTCGAGGAGAACGTCTTCCGCACCCTTCACGCCGCTGTTGTTGACGACGCAATAACCGGAAAGCTGTCTGCCGAGACTGTCGGCAGGGTCTTTTGCAATGTCGAACGGCTCGGTCTGACCGTCCCCGGACGGGGTATCCGAGGAGGAGCCGTCCGAACAGGAAAACAGGAACAGAACGGGGAGGAACAGGATGAGAAGAAGCGCGGCAAGTTTTCGCTGATTCATGATGTGTCTCTTTCTTGATTGAATTGATTTATGAAACGAAGAACGATAGAACCATTATATCACATCGGAGCAGGTTCGGCAAGGGCTTTGACGAATTTTCCGCAAAAATAATGATTCCAGACGGACTATATATTAAGGAAAACAAGACCGATCAGGCAGACCGCGATGCCGACGAGCTTGTTCCACGTCACGGGTTCCCTGTAGAAGACCGCGCCGACGGCGATCAGCACGACGGCGAGGAACGCGCTCTGCACGACGCTTCCGGTGCTGACCTGCCAGCCCGCCTGATAGGCGAAGATCCATCCGACCTCCAGTCCGACGATCACGACGCCGAGCAGATACGAAGCCCAGTTGAGCTGGGAAAACTGCCGAAACAGATTCTCTCCGGGACGGAGCAGGAGGTGAAGGATCACGCAGAAGACCGCTCCGACAAGATAGGTGACGGTCAGCGAAGCGAACGGGCTGACCGATTCCGGCACGCCCTTGGCGCACATCTGATAAATCGTATTGGAAAGCACGATCAGCACGATCGGCCAGATAAAGCTGAACATTTTTTCCTCCTGTCAGCGCCGTCGGACGGACGCGGATTTTCTCATGGCGGGAACGGTCGGAAAACGGTCCCGGCGCACGGTCCTACTGGATATTATAGCACGCCGGGCGCGTTTTGTAAAGGCTTTTCCGGCGTTTTGTCCGGCGAGGTCCCGCGGAACGATTCAAGTGCAGACTGAATCGGCTTTCGTATATCTTCAAACCGGATTGATTGACATTTCGCGCGGGGGGCGGTATCATGGAAAAGGAGCAGGACAAATTCGGAAAGAACCCGAAAAACGGTTGACAGGGCGGCGCTTCTTTGCTATAATACAGGTAACGCGCCGGGTGCTTACGGCGGTGCAGAAGATACGAATCCACGAAACAAGGATGGGCAATGCCATGAATACGACGGTTCATTTCACCTGTCCCAGACAGCGCTGGCTGTACGGCGGGACGGGCTTTCACAACAGCGAAGCGACCATGTATAAGCTCATGCCCGAACGCTACCGCGACGAGGCGGTATTAAAATGCTTTGCCGAGGTCTCGCCGACCTATTCCCGCGTTTTTGCGGGCTACGCCGACTGGACGAAGGAGGCGATGGACGCCTTCGCCGATTATTACGATCTCACGTTCCGCAGGGCGGGGACGCTTCTCTATCTCGTGCCGGGCAGGATGCCGATGCCGGACGAAGACTTCGACCCCGCCGCCTACGCGGAGAAGGTCGCCGAAAAGCTCGACTATCTCGTGAACGGGCGCGGCTGCCGGAGGATCCGCTACTACTGCGTGACCAACGAGCTTTCCGCCGGGAACACCTACTGCTACCTCGGAAAGCATCTCGATCTTCTGAAGATCCTGCACGAGGCGCTTTACAAAGCGTTCCGGAAGCACGGGCTTGACATCGGTCTGATGGCGACCGACGCTTCGGGGCTCGACAAGCTCGACCAGATCCCGTGGGCGATCGCCAACATGGACGAGGTGACCGAGGTCTACTGTGCGCACCTCTACACGAACGACATCATTCCGGGCGACCCGAAGCTCTACCCGCTGTTCGCGGAGAGCTTCGCCGTTCCGGTCGGACAGGCGTGGAAGAAGGAAAAGCGCTTCTGTCTGGGTGAATACGGCATCAATATGCGCGACAAATGGAACAGCACGCACATCATGCGGGACGACGTTTCCTACGCGGTCGACGTGCCGGAGGACGCGGGGAATTACGCGCTCGCCGCCGCCGAATGCTCGCTTGCCGCGATGAACGTCGGGTGTCTCTTTACGACCTTCTGGACGATGTTCGACTATCCCGACCCCTTCCTTCGCGAAAACGGCGACTCGAAGGAGGAGCGGGAACGCTACGACGTGTCGCGTTTTTCGGGACACGGGCTGGACATCCGCTACAACAAGAACGGACTGATCTCGTGGGCGGACGAGTGCGGGCGCTGGGAAGCGCGGGCGGCGTACTACACGATGGGACGGCTGGCGAAGCTGTTCCGGAAGGGCTCGCGCGTGTTCCCGTTCGAGATCGAAGGAGACGATGCTGCTGACGCTCCGTATCGCAGCGATACGGAGCTTCGCTGCGGCGCGGTCTCGAACCCGGACGGCAGCTTTACCTGTGCGCTCATCAGCTGGGCGAAGGAGGAGCGCGCCGTCACGGTCCGCGCCGACTGGACGCTCGACAAGCCGCTTCGGAAATACACCTTCCGCGCCGAATGCCCGCCTGCAAACGCTTTCGGCGACCTGCCCGCCCACGACGCGCTCGTTTCGGCGGAGAACGGCGTGTTCACGCTGACGCTTCCGCCGCGCTCGATGGTCTTCCTGACGACCGACTATACCGACCGGAAGCCCTCTGAGGTCACGGGGCTTCGGCTCGACGGGGACACGCTCGTGTGGGACGCTTCGCCGGACGCTGCGCACCGCTACTGGCGGGTGTACCGGAACGGGATGCAGATCGCGTCCACCGTTTCTGAGCGCTATACGCCGAAGCGGAAGCCGGAGGAGGGAGACGAGTTCGCCGTCTATTCCGTCGACCGGGACGGAAACTGCCTGAAAAACGATTAAATTTATTTTTCGGAAGGAGAAATCACCATGATCAGAGTCGGACTCATCGGACGCGGGACCATCGCGGGTTCGCACGAAAACGCCTACCGCCACATCCAGAAGGACGGGGGAGAGCTTGTCATCGCCGCATACTGCGACATCCGCCCGGAGCGTCTCGAAGGACTGGGAGACGCACGCATTTACACGGACATTGACGAATTCCTGAAAAACGAGCAGGGAAAGCTCGACTATGCTGACATCTGTCTGCCGACCTATCTGCACGCCGAGACCGCCGTCAAGGCGCTTCACGCCGGGTTCAATGTGCTGAGCGAAAAGCCGATGGCGCTGGATCCCGAACAGGCGGACAGCATGGTCCGCGCCGCGAAGGAAACGGGGCGTCAGCTGATGGTCGCGCACTGCTGCCGGTTCATGGGAGCCGTCCGCGTCGTGCGCGGACTGATGGAGAGCGGAGAGCTGGGCAAAGTCCGCAGCGCCGAATTCTTCCGTGAGGGCGGAAGCAAAAACCCGATGGGCTATCAGAACTGGTTCCGCGACGTCTCGCTTTCGGGCGGCGCGATGCTCGATCTGCACATCCATGACGTGGATGTGATCAACTGGCTGTTCGGAATGCCGAAGGCGGTCAGCGCGGCGGCGGCGAACGTCATCCCCGGCGGCGGTTATGACGCCATGTCGGTGAACTTCCTCTACGAAAACGGCGTGTTCGTCAACGCGAAATCCGACTGGACGATCGCGCACGACCGCTTCAACACCCGCTCGATGCGCTTCAACTTTGAAAAGGGCTACGTGTTCCTCGACCGCAGTCCGAAGCGCGGCGTTTTCGTCCGCGTGGACGAGGACGGGACCGAGACCGATCTGTGGGACAAGGTGGACGCGGATATGTATTATAATGAGATCCGCTACTACATCGACTGCCTTGAAAATCACCGTCCCGTCTCGGAATGCCCGCCCGAGCAGTCCGCCGAAGCCGTCCGCATCATCATGGCGGAGATGAAGTCCGCCGATCTGGGCGGCGAGCGGGTCGCGCTCTGATAAAAGTCGATTGTAAAACTTCGTTTTACAATCGGTACTCGCGCTTATCGCCGATGCCAAAAACTACGTTTTTGGCATCTCCCCTCGGCGCGAGGGCTCGCCCTGGCTCGCCTTAGAGGTGTTTTTATGTCGGCAAAGCCGACATAAAAACGGATTTTATTATAACGTTCATTTACTTAAGACGTTTCACAATTGCTTAACACACTTATAAGGAGAAATGCAATGAAACCGCTTCGACTGGAAGACCTGACCATCGAGCAGAAGATCGGTCAGGTGCTTACCGCAAGAAATTTTTCGAGTAAGGAAGACCTCGCGTTCGTCATCGAGCTTGCGAAGAACCACGCCATCGGCGCGATCCAGGTGCCGACCACCCCCGGCTGGATGGAAAAGCTCGGCGACCCCGTGAAAGCCGCCGCGGATTATCCGATCCTTGTCGGCGCGGACATGGAACGGGGCTATCAGAACGGTCCCTATCAGATCTCGGGCAACCTCGCCATCGGCGCGCTCGACGACCCGGACGCCTGCTATCGTTTCGCAAAGGTCACGGCGATCCAGGCGAAGGAAGCCGGCTTCAATATGGTCTGGAGCCCGGTCGTGGACAACGCCGGTTCGGGCGAGCCCGGACACGCCGTGCGCGGCTTCAGCGCGGACAAACGGAAGATCGCCGAATTCGGCACGGTCTACCTGAAAGCCTTCGCCGAGTGCGGCGTGATCGGCTCCGCCAAGCATTTCCCGTCGTGCGCCGACTCGAAGACCGACTCGCACATGACCGAATCGCTCTCGCGCGGCACGAAGGAGGAACTGCTCGAAAACAATCTCTATCCCTACCTTGAAATGATGAAGGCGCTCGGCGACGACATGATGGGCATCATGGTCGGGCACGTCCGCTGTGTGAACATCGACCCGGATTACCCGGCGAGCCTGTCGAAAAAGTGCATCGACCTCATCCGGGAGCAGGGCTTCGACGGAATGCTCATCACCGATTCGCTCGCCATGATGGGCGTCATTCAGAAATACGGCGACTACCGTCCGCTTTCGCTCGCGCTGGCGGCAGGAAACGACCTGATCCTGCCGAACTACCGGCTTTCCATCCGGGACGTGTACGCCTATATGCTGAAAAGCTGGCGCGAGGGGCTGTTCACCGAGGAGCGGCTGAACGACGCGGTGCGCCGCGTCCTGCGCGCGCAGGAGCGGACGATGAGAATGCCCGAAGTCAGCATCACCGACGAGGACCGCAGAGCGGTCGAGCGCATCAACCTTGACAGCATCTGCGCGAAAACGGACGACGGTCTGACCGCTTCGATCGACCGTAACGCCAAGCACCTGTTCGTCGTACTGACCGAGAACCCGTATCCGAACGAAAAGGACGGCACGGTCGGGGAGATCTCCTTCTGCAAATGGTGGGATCCCGACCGCGTGATCGCAAGGCTGAAGGAGGATTTCCCCGCTTCGCAGTTCATGAAGCTGTGGGAGTTCCCGACGCACGTCCAGAACGAGCGGGTCTGCAACGCCGCCGCCCACGCGGACGACGTGGTGTATATCACGTTCAGCTCGTACAACGCCTATCAGGGGACCGACCGCCTGACCGAGCGGGTGCGGGTGCTGATGTCGACGATGCGGGAGCATATCGCGGCGGTCGTGCATCTCGGCACGCCCTGCGGCGCGGAAGGGATCGTCCACGTGCCGCGTATGATCTTCGGTATGCCGGGCGCGGTCAGCGTGGAGAGCGCGCTCGACGTGCTGGCGGGAAAGCGGGAAGCGAAGGGCGTTATGCCGATCGGGCTTTCGCTGTCCTGACGTGAAGCGGCAGAACAGCCCTCCGATCTCCCCATATGGGGATGGTCGGAGGGCTGCTTTCATTATCTCTCATGCGGGAATGACCGCAGGTTTTCTCAGTCCTTTACCCGTCTCGTTTCCCAGAACGCCACCGCGCTCGCCGCCGCGACGTTCAGCGAATCCACGCCGTGGAACATCGGGATCTTCACCGTGTAATCCGCTTCGCGGATGGTCTCCTCCGACAGCCCGGTCCCCTCGGTGCCGAGGATGACCGCCAGCTTTTCGGTCCTTTTGAGACGCGGGTCGTCGATCGACACCGTGTCGTGCCGCAGAGCCATCGCCGCCGTCCGGAAGCCGAGCTGTTTTAAGAGCGCCATGCCCTTTGACGGCCAGTCCTCCGCTGAGACGCCGATATACGTCCACGGGATCTGGAAGACCGTTCCCATGCTGACCCGCGCCGCGCGCCGGATGAGAGGGTCGCTGCACGACGGCGTGACCAGCACCGCGTCCACGCCGAGCGCCGCCGCCGAGCGGATGATCGCGCCGACGTTCACCGCGTCGGTCACGTTTTCGAGGACCGCGGCGCGCGACGCGCCGGTCAGCACCTCCTCCACGGTCGGCAGCGGCGGACGCTTCATCAGCGCATAAACGCCGCGCGAGGGCGCGAAGCCGGTCAGCTTTTCCAGCACGTCGTTGTCGGCGGTGTAGAGCGGGACGGAGCCGCAGCGCGCGGCGATCTCCTTCGCCGCGCCTTCGATCTGCTTCCGCTCCATTAAGAGCGAGAGCGGCGTATAGCCCGCGTCGAGCGCCAGCCGGATGACCGGCGTGCTTTCGGCGACGAAGACGCTGTTTTCGGGATGCAGACGGCAGCGGAGCTGGTTTTCGGTCATGCGCGCGAAGGGGTCGAGCGCGGGGTCGGACAGATCGGTGATCTCGATGATGGTCGGCATAGGTACCTCACGTCTCCCGCAGTCGGAACGCGGGATCTTTTCTCAGTATAGTCGTTTCCCGTCCGCACCGGCATGGGGAAAGGCTGGAAGGATCGTTTTCACGCATATTGGGAAGGGTCGTTTTCGCACATGGCGGGAAGGATCGTCTTCCCACGCAGCGGGAAGACGTATCCAGTATAGCATATCCTGACGGATTCGTCAATGCTTTCGGGGCGAATCCTTTCCGAACGGGCAGGAAAACACGGCGCGGCTCATCCGAACGTTATTTCATCGAACCTTTCTGCAAAAGGTCTTGATTTTCTGCGGATTCTGTGATATCATATTAAATGGAGAATCGAAATAGGGGGGATCATGGTGTGAACGGATTCAAAAATGGCAGTCTGTCCCGCGCATTGGCTGTTTCCTGTCTGATCCTGTGCTGTGCCGCGCAGGTCTGTCTGACCGGATGTATGATGCAGACCGAGCCTGATCCCGTGACGGCTGCCGTTTCAACTTCCGTGACGGAGCCGCCCGAACCCGATACGCCGCCCGAACCCGGCAGAGAGCTGAAAGCTGATACGGCGGCGGAGATCTTCGGCGCCTCCGATTACCGTTCCGGCGACTCGGTAGAGGTGAAAGGCTTTTACACAGCCGGAGACGGCGGCGCGGGAATATGGAGGATCTATCGAAGCGTTCCCGCAGAATACCGCAGCGGGACCGAACCGGCGGTCGGCGGCGCGGTCCGGATGACCGGGAACGGTCTGTACGCCTGTCTCGACACGAACGAGGGGAGGGTCAGCGCGGCGCAGGTCGGCTTAAAGGGCGACGGCACGGCCGACAATACGGAGACGCTTGACAGCGTGATCGCCTGTGAAGCGGTGAAAAGTCTGTATTTTCCGAAGGGCGTATATCTCGTCTGCGGCGTGACGCTCAAATCGGATTTTGAGATGTACGGCGAGACCGGTTCCGTGCTGATGACCGCGCCGGACAGCTATGACGAATCGCGGGACGCCATGTTCTTCACGGCGGACGCGCAGAACGTCCGGATCCATCATCTGGTCTTCGACGGGAACGAAAAAGCCTATCCGAAGGGTTACAGCCCGAACGGAACGACCGCGTTCGGGGAAAACGCCGGCATCGCCTTTTTTGAGATCAGAAACGCGGATTATCTTTACATCCACGACTGCGAATTTAACTGCAACGACCATACCGCGATCCGAAGCACGAACGGGTTCAGCGAGCATATCACGCTTTCCAAGAACCGGTTCGCAGACGTCGGCTGCGCGGTCGGGCTGGAAGGGTATCACTTTTCGGAGATCGTGATCGACGGGAACACCTTTGACGGAAAGAAAAGCGGCAGCTGCGTGAGCGTGAAGATCATCGGTGTGGAATACGCGGTCTCGCCGGTCTACGAGAGTATGCTGGCGTCGGACTGGTATCGGAACCGGCGCGGCAACGATTCCTTTGTGCTGACGAACAACACCTGTCAGAACCGGCAGGACGGCTGGATGCTCCTTCTCTGCGGCGCGGCGGACAACGCGGACCTTGGCGTCAAGGGCGCGCTGAACGGCGTGACGATCGAGAAAAACACGGTCGACGGTGCGCTCGGCGGCTTCTCGCTGGAGCGGGTGAACGGCGGAACGGTCGGCAAAAACACCGTGAAGACGACCGGGACCGGGCTCATGCTCACCGCGTGTCAGGACGTGGCGGCGAGCGGCAATCAGTTCGACGGGAACGACGGAAAAACCGAACCGGTCGTGATGACCGGCTGCACGAACTGCACGGCGGACGACGGCTCCGGCAAAAAATAAACATACGCCGCGGTCTTTTCATAAGGTTACCTCTGAAAATTCAAATGATCCGCTCAAAAACAAAACGCGATACCCATCGTATCGGGTTTTGTTTTTCTGTCTCATGAATTTTCAGAGGCTGCCGTAAGACCGCAGCGTATGCTTTTCGCCGGGAAGCGCTGTCTGCCGTATGGGATGGGAGACGATTATTTTTTCAGCTTGCCGAGCAGACCGCCGAGCATATTCAGCGCGGAAGCCGCCGTCTTGCCGTCGTCCTTGTCATCCTTGTCATCCTTGTCATCCTTGTCGTCCTTGTCGTCCTTTGCGGAGCCGCCGAGCAGACCGCCCAGAAGGCTGCCGAGGTCGGCGTTCTTGAGGAGAAGCGACGCGACCGAGTTGACTGCGGACGAGCTGCTGTTCGAGGCGGAGGAGGTCGCCTGCTTGCCGAGAAGGCTCATCAGAAGGGGAGCGGCGGCGGACAGGATGTTGGAGGTGTCCTTTTTGCTGACGCCCGCTCTTTGGGCGATGTTCGAGATCTGCGCGGAGGAATCGTTTCCGAGCAGGTGGCTGACGATCTTGCCGCCGTCCTTGAGGTCGACCTTGCCGAGGAAGGAGGAGAGGTCGGAGGTGTCGTCCTTGCTGTGCGCGACGAGCGCTTCGGCGAAACCGGTCGAGGTGTCCTCGCTCTGGGTCAGAGCGCCGTTAATGAGGTTGGGAAGCGCGCTCGAAAGAACGTTTTTGACCGCGCCGCTGTTCGTCTGAGTCGCCTTGCCGATGCTCTGAAGGCTGTCGCCGCTCATCATCGTGCCGATAAGAGAAGAAAGATCCATTTTTATTATACTCCGTTTCGTGAATGATTTGGAAATCAAAGGATTTGACTGTATCCATTATAACCGGAAACCCGGAAAAAGTCAACCGGGTTTCGGAAAAATTCGGTAAATCATCACATTTCCAACATTTTTCGGGAAAACTCTTGCATTTCCGCGCGGCATCCTGTATAATGGAAGGTAGGTATCCCAATTCAACAATCATCCGTTAAGGAAAAGGAGTGTCAGTTTTATGGCAGAAAAAAAGGAACATACGATCGTGAACGCTTCGGAAAAAAGTCCGGCGGAAAAATCGGCGAAAAAGGTCGAAGCGGCTAAGCCGGTCGGCAATGCGGGAGGACTTCGCGCGGGCGCGATCGTTCTCTGGGCCGCAGGTCTGGGACTTGAGATCGCCGCGGCGCTGATCGCGTTCGGCAAGATCAATATGAACTTCATGCCGACGATGTGGCAGCTGATCCTTCTGCTGGTGCTTGACCTTGCTCTCGTCATCATCGGCGCGCAGCTCTGGAAGAAAGCCAACCACATCAAACCCGCGTCCGAGAAGAACAGGCTCACCTTCTGGCTCTGGAACAACATGGGCGTCATCGCCTGCGTCATCGACTTCATGCCGATCATCATCATCCTTCTCACGAACAAGAACCTTGACAAGAAGACCAAGGTCATCGCCACGGCTGTCGCCGTTGTCGCTCTGATCATCGGCGGCGTCGCAAGCTACGATTTCAACCCCGTTTCCGCGGAACAGCAGCAGGCTGCCATCGACGCCATCAACGCGGAGGTTTACTGGGCTCCGTTCGGCAAGGTCTACCACACGCACGAGGACTGCTCGGCGCTGAACCACACCGACACGCTGACGATGGGCACGGTCGAGGAAGCCATCGCGGCAGGACGCACCCGTCTCTGCTCGTACTGCGCGCGCCGCGACGAGATCACCGGCGTTGTGACGGACGGCAAGGACGTCTCCAACGAGGTTTTTGAAGAAGTTGAGGAAGCAGGAGAACAGCTCGAAACCGTGGAAGAGACCGCGGCTGATTAAGGCATTACCGCACAGTTCTGATGGTGCGGCTGCGCCGTCAGATTTCCCGTCAGACGAAACAAACCCCGGAGGGCATAGTACCTCCTATGCCGACGAGTATGACGGGAAAGATGCAGGCAAGCGTGCCATCAAGGCGAAAGCCGTGAATCGTGCGGTACTGCCTTGAGTTTATCCTCATCCCGCGCCGGTCCGGAAGGACCGGCGCGTTTTTGCTGTTTGCGATGGGCGGGAAGCTCCGGGGCGGCGCATTTTTCCGTCTTTTTTCAGGTACCGCTTGACAAAAAACGGTTCTGCTGATATAATTAAAGCCGGGAAAGTACAAATTCTGACAAGATCGGAGAAAAACATGAACGAAACCGAAAATATGCTGCTGACGCTGGGCGAGATCGGCGCGAAATTCCGTCTGCCCGGCATGATCTATGCGTTCAGCACGATCAAGAACGGCAACATCAATTCTACCTATAAAGTCACCTATTCGGACGATAATCGCATGAAGGCCTACGTCTTCCAGAAGATCAACACCTTCGTGTTCAGCAAGCCCGCCGAGATCATGGAGAACATCGACCGCGTGACGACCCACATCCGCGAGAAGAATCCGAACAAGGTCTCGCTGCACTTCCATCACACGGCGGAAGGGAAGAACTACTGCTTCGACGCGGAGGGCTCCTTCTGGCGCGTCATGAACTACATCGACTCGATCACCTTCGACGTCTGCGACGACCTGCCGGTCATCTGCGCGACGGGCAAGGCGTTCGGTCAGTTCCAGATGCAGCTGTCCGATCTCGACGGCAGCACGCTGCACGAGACGATCCCCGATTTCCACAACACGCGCAAGCGCATCGAAACGCTGTTCAGCCATGTCAAGGAAGACCCCTGCGGACGCTGCGCGGCGGCGAAGGAGGAGATCGACTACATCGCGTCGGTCGCCGGAAAGGCCTGCGAGCTTGCCGACCGCTACAACGCCGGCTCGTTCCCGGTCCGCGTGACGCACAACGACACGAAGTCGAACAACGTGCTGTTCGACCGCGAGACCAAGCAGCCGATCGCGGTCATCGACCTCGACACGGTCATGCCCGGCATGGCGATGTACGATTTCGGCGACGCGGTGCGCTTCATCGCGAACACCTCCGCCGAGGACGAACCCGATCTGACCCGCGTCTACTTCGACACGGCGAAGTTCCGCGCGTTCGCCAAGGGCTACATCGGCGAGGTCAGACGGAGCCTTACGAAGGACGAATTAAACTGCATGGTGCCGGGCGCGTTCTCGATCACCATCGAGCTTGCGTCCCGGTTCCTTGACGACTATCTGACCGGGGACAAATACTTCAAGGTCAACTATCCCGGACACAATCTGGTGCGCACGCGCTGCCAGCTTCATCTGGCGAAGGATATCCTGCGCAAGTTCGACGAGCTTTCGTGGATCGTCGGCAGCGTGATCGACGAATAAGAGGCAGCGCATGGGGCTGCTTGAAAGACTGTTCGGCAGAAAGAAGGACGACAGACCTTTACGGGTAGACAGACCCTTTCGGGTAGACAGACCCTTTCGGGTAAACAGACCCAAATGGGTCTGCGGCAGAGTCTACGCCGGACCGGCGGCTTACGGCGTAAATAACGACCGGGACCGGTCGGAGGAGTACCCGTCGAGCCTTGCCGCCGACGGCAGTAAGCCGGAAAACGCCGAAAAAGCGGACGGCGGAGAATCATCCGGCTGTCCGGCAGACGATTCGGCAAAGTCCGGTCACGCGCCGGACGGCGGTTTGAAACGATAACAGGCGGGCGGCGCGCCGCAGTGAGGAGAACGGAATGGGACTTTTTGACAGGCTGTTCGGCAGACGCAGAAAAAAGAAAATGATGTCTTTCGGCGCGGTCTACGCGGGACCGGAGTATTTCGGCGTGAAGACGCCGGAAACTCCCGGCGAGGGAGAACCCTATCCGTCAAACCTCGCCGGAATGGACGCTCCGGCGGTTCAGCCGTCGGACGGCACGTCGTCCGGCAGTACGCCGACCGACGTCGGCGGCGAAAACGGAAAGCAGGCGGACGATGAGCGGAAAGAATAAGGACAACGCAAAAGAGATCGAATTTGTCGACGTGTACGGCGGACCGGGCTATTATGAGCAGCCGTCGGGCGACCCTTATCCGCAGAGCCACGCAAAAAAGGACGAACCGGAGCCTGCTTCTCCGAAAAAAGCGGAAAAGCCCGGCTTTTTCGCCCGTCTCGGCTTCGGAAAACGCTGTTCGGTCTGCGGCGGAAAGCTCGGTCGGCGCACGGCAGTCTGTCCCGTATGCGGGGCGACTGTCGGGAAAAAATCGAAATGAGCGGGGGCGCTCTGCTCCCGGCTCGTGAGAAAGGATGGAAAAGGACATGACGGACGAAAAGAAAACGGACGGTCTTCCGAAAGAGACGACCGGGGCGAAGGCTCCGGCAGGAACGCTCAGCGAAGAGGATATCCGGAGACTTGGTCCGGTTGCCACCATGATGGGCTATTCAAGCCCCTCGCCCTATTATAATCCTTCCTCGCCGGACGCGGCGTATCCGGGAACCTTTCAGAAGCCCGAAGCGAAGGAATCCGCCGATACGGAGACGGCGAAAAGCGACGGCTTCTGCCCGAACTGCGGCGCGAAATTCACCGGAAATGCGAAATTCTGCACGGAATGCGGCGCAAAGCGGAAGCATACGGCAGAGATCTGCCCGAACTGCGGCGCGAAGCGGGAAAACAAGGCGAGATTCTGCACGGAATGCGGAAAAATGCTGAATTTCTGTCTGTCCTGCCGCGAAGCGCTCGACGGGACCGAGAATTTCTGCCCGGGCTGCGGCACGCCGATGCACCCTCACGGCAATCAGGCATAAACGGACGAAACCGGAATCCTCAGCGGCGGCGGGATCCGCGTCCTGCGGCTGAGCTTCCCGGTTCTGCCGTGCGGAACCGTTTCCGGAGAAAGGAGAATCACCCCGATGGAAGAAAAAGAGAAAAAAACAACGCCTCCCGTACAGACCGCAGACGGACGCCCGATGGTCAACATGGGTACGGTCTACGCGGGTCCCGAATACTGGAACAAAAAAGCGGAGGTCGGCAGGCTGACGGACGAACGCCTGACGATCGGCATGGGTATTGTCTACGCGGGTCCCGATTATTTTAACGGGAAAGCGGAGACCGACAGGCTGACGGACGAACGCCGGGAGATCGGCATGGCGCCGGTCTACGCGGGTCCCGAATTCTTTGAGAGAAGAGCTTCGTCCATGACGGGCGTTTACGCCGGACCGGACGGCGGGTCTTCGGCGAGACCCGGAGAGGGAGACTATCCGGGGAACTTCCGGAAAAGGGAAGGGCTTGGAGATTTCTGCCCGTCCTGCGGCAAAAAGGGGGACGGCGGCTCGTTCTGCACCGACTGCGGCACGCCGCTGACGCTTAGGAAGAACCGCTGCAATACGTGCGAAAACGAGTGCGGGACAAAGATGAAGTTCTGTCCCGAATGCGGCGCAGGGCTTATAAGGCATTTCTGCCCGAACTGCGGAGCCGCGGTAACGGGGACCGAAGCGTTCTGCCCGTTCTGCGGCAATAAGACCGGTTGGATAGATTGAAAACAGGTTTTAAGGCATTACCGCACAGTTCTGATGGTGCGATTGCGCCGTCAGATTTCCCGTCAG
>JAZRXB010000221.1:0-4986 GCA_045600005.1 Eubacteriales bacterium
CCCGAACCCGCGTTCATCGTTCCGCGCGGATTTTTTTCATTTTCCCCTTGCGTTGACCGCAGGAATCTGCTATAATAATGAAGGAAGAAAAACATCGTCTGCCAAAAAGGAGTGACCTTAAATGAAAGCCCCCGCCTTCGAAGCGCACCGCGGCGTCAGCCGCTTCTGCCCCGAAAATACCCTCGCCGCGTTCCGGGAAGCCGCCCGGCTCGGATACGATATGATCGAGCTTGACCCGAAATTCACCGCCGACGGCGTGTGCGTCCTCTGCCATGACCGCACCGTCAACCGTACCGCCCGGAACGCCGACGGCTCGGAGCTGACGACCCCCGACCTGCGCGTCGACTCCCTCACCTTCGGAGAGCTGAGAAAACTCGACTTCGGTCTTTTTATGGGCGAAGACTTCCGCGGCGAGAAGTGCCCTTCCCTCGATGAGACCCTCGCCTTCGCCCTCGATGCGAAGATCCCCCTCAAATTCGATAACGTCCTCCAGAGCTTCCCTGCCGTTCAGCGGGATTCCTTCTTCGAGACCGTCCGGCGCATGAAAGCCGAAGCCGTCACCTCCGTCACCGCTTCCAAGATCGCGTTCTTAAAGGAAGCGCGCGCCGCGATCCCCGATATAGCCGTCCACTATGACGGACCCGTCACAGATGAGATCCTCGCGGAGCTTTCCTCCTTCCTCCCGCCCGAAAAGCTCACCGTCTGGCTCCGGTTCGATAACCGCCGCACCGCGTGGAATAAAAATAAACCCGTCGATGAAACCTCCGCCGCGCTCGTCAAACGGTATGCAAAGCTCGGCGTGTGGATCCTCACCGATCGGGACGAGTACGATAAAGCCGCGTCCCTTGGCGCCGATCTCGTCGAAACCGACGGCTCCCTCTCGCCCGCCGACCTCGCCTGACGCGCCGTCCGATATCAAATCGTCAGAAACAACAAAAAAACAAAAGAAAAGGAGTACTACCATGGCAAAATTCTGTTCAAACTGCGGCAAGGAACTCATCACAGGAGAAGCGTTCTGCGCAGAGTGCGGCGCTCCCGTTCCTGCGGACGATGCGAAGCCCGTCAAATCGGAACCCGCCGCAAAGCAGGAAAACCAGCAGACACAGCCCGACGCGCAGACGACCTGCCAGCCATCCAACGCTCAGCCCGCGCCCCAGCCGTCCACCCCTCCGATGACCTATAAATCGACCGACGCGCAGACGACCTATCAGCCGTCCAACGCTCAGCCCGCGTATCAGCCGCCTTTAAGCGGAGAGGTCAGCACCGGCTACTTCTTCGGCATGATGTTCCTGTACGCGATCCCCGTGCTCGGATGGCTGATCTGCATCATCACGGTGCTTGCGGCGAAAAATCCGACCAAAAAGCACTTTGCCAAAGCCATGCTGATCTGGCTGATCATCGGTCTCATCTTCTCCATCCTGATCGCTCTGGGCGTCCGCCTGCTGGGCGGCATGGTTTCCGACTACATAAATACGGAATTCGGCGGCGACCTTGGCAGTATCTCGAACATTCTTGATCTTGACTGAGAAAACGCCGCCCGTCCGCTTCGGCAAAAAGCCGTCTCCGGCTTTACCCCGGCGAAGCAAATCCCACAGAGAGCGCGGAACAAACCTCCGCGCTCTCCTTTTTCTGTCCGGATACGTCCGGTCTGAACGTCGCCATGAGCGCCAAAGCGTATTTCACGCGCCGAACGTCTTTCACGCGCCGAACGTCTTTCACGCGCCAAAGCGTCTTTCACGCGCCGGAGACGTCTTTCACGCGCCGCCGCGTGCGGTATTTTTTGTTTCTTAACGAAATCTTAAGCATTTCCCCCCTTTTTTCTTAACGCCCTTTGTGCTATACTGTTGTCAGAACAAATCGACTCTTTTATTTTCCCCCAAAGGAGGTCCCGCGTATGTACCGGATCCTTGTCTGCGACGACGACCGCGACATCGTGCGCGCCCTGCAAATTTACCTTGCCGCCGACGACCTTGCCGTTTTTGAGGCAAGCGACGGCGCGTCCGCGCTCGAAGCCGTCCGCGAACACGATGTCCAGCTCGTTCTGATGGATATCATGATGCCCGGCATGGACGGCATTTCCGCCATGCGGAAGCTCCGCGAAACGTCCAACATCCCCGTCATCCTCCTCACCGCCAAGGGCGAGGACACCGACAAAATTCTCGGTCTCAACCTCGGCGCGGACGATTACATCGCCAAACCCTTCAACCCCGTCGAGGTCGCCGCCCGCGTCCGCTCTCAGCTCCGGCGCTACCTCACGCTCGGCGGCGGACAGACGAACCCCGACGTGATCTCGCTCGCCGGGATCGAGCTTGACGACCGCGCCAAAACCGTCTCGCTCGACGGCTCGCCCGTCTCGCTCACCCCGACCGAGTACGAAATTCTGAAGCTCCTCATGCAGAACCCCGGCAAAGTCTTCCCGCCCGCCGAGCTTTACCGCCGGGTCTGGAAGGATTCCCCGATCGGCAGTGAAAACACCGTCGCCGTCCACATCCGGCATTTACGTGAGAAACTCGAGTACAATCCCGCCGAACCCCGCTTTCTCAAGGTCATCTGGGGTCAGGGCTACCGCTTCGACCCGGCTCCGACGAAAAATTAACGTCCGCCGAAACTTCTGCTCTGTGCCGACGAAAATTTACGTCCGCCGACGCTTCGGCTCTGTGCCGACGAAAATCAGCGTCCGCCGACGCTTCGGCTCTGTGCCGACGAAAATCTGCGTCCGCCGAACTTTCGGCTCTGTGCCGACGAAAATCTGCGTCCGCCGAACCCGCTGACTCGACTTTCATACCACGATAAGGAGGATCCGCCGTGAAAAAACATCCTTTTCTGTCCTCGACCGCCTGCAAGGTCGTCGTTTTCATCCTCACCGTCCTGTTTCTCACCCTCACTGCCGCTTCCGCCGCCGCGTGCGCGCTGATGATCGGCTCGGGCGTTTACTTTAACGACAAGTCCGTCTTCCTGACCGAACAGCTCGGAGATCAGGCGTACAGCGAAGCCTATACCATGCTCTCCATCCTTTTGCACAATCAGAACAGCCCCGGCGTCGCTTCCCAGATCACCGGACGGCTCGCCCGCAGCGAAGCCGACGCGCTCGCCGTCTACGACGCGGACGACGGCGAGCTGCTCTGGCTGTATTCCGAAGCGGATAGCACGTTCGACCCGACCGCCATGCCCGGCTCGAAACAGCCGGACAGCAACGCCGCCGTCCGCTTTGAACCGGCGCTGGCGGACGGGATCCTCCGCTATAACGAACACGCGGACGGCTCGCTGGACGCGGGGGTCTGCTTCCCCGTCTCGGTCTGGCGGCAGTCGGACGGGGACATCATCCTGATAAACGGCTATGAAACGGAAGCCGACCAGCGCCTCGCCGTCTGTCTCGCCCTCACCATTCCCGAAGGGCTTGCCGGACCCTTCTCCGCCGTCCGTCTGCTCACCGACGCGGCGTATCAGATGAAAACGCTCGTCTGGGCCGTGTTTGCCGTCTCGCTCGCGCTCTCCGCCGCCGGATCCGTCTTTTTGATGTGCGCGTCGGGGCGTCACCGCGGAAAGGAAGCCGTCGAACCCGGCTGGGCGACCCGTCTGCCGTTCGATCTTGTCACGGCAGGGCTTGTCACGGCGGGCGTCGCGCTCGCCGCTCTTGCGGACGAGCTGTCCGGTCCGAACGATATCTCGTTCTTTCTCTGGCTCATCCTCCTGTTCCCAGCCGCCGCGGCGTTTTTCCTCGGCTGGTGCATGAGCGCCGCCCTGCGCATAAAACTCGGCAAATGGTGGGAAAATACCATCATCTGGAAGATATTCTGTCTGATTTTCCGGCTCGTGCAGAAGCTCGTCCGGCTCTGCGGAAGGCTCCCGCTCATCTGGAAGACCGCCGTTTCGCTGGCGGGGCTGGTGGTCGTCGAGCTGATCGCGCTCGTCTGCAACATCAACGAGGGGGACAATCTCTTTTTCCTCTGGCTGTTTGAACGGATGCTTCTCGTCCCGTTCGTGCTGTGGTGCGCGTTCCAGATGAAGCGGCTCTGGGAAGGCGGTCAGGCGCTGGCGGGCGGCAGACTTGACCGCCGCATCGACACAAGGTATCTGTTCGGCGATTTCAGAACGCACGCCGAAGCGCTGAACCGCGTGAGCGACGGCGTCGGCATCGCCGTGGAGGAACGCTTAAAGAGCGAGCGCATGAAGACCGAGCTTGTCACGAACGTCTCGCACGACCTGAAAACGCCGCTGACGTCGGTCATCAACTACGCCGACCTGATCGCGAAGGAGCCCTGCGAAAACGAAAAGATCACCGAATACGCCGCCGTTCTGACCCGTCAGTCGACGCGGCTGAAACGGCTGATCGACGATCTCGTCGAAGCGTCGAAGGCGGCGAGCGGCGCGCTGGAGATCAAATGCGAGCCCTGTTCGGTCGGCGTGCTGCTCTCGCAGGCGCTCGGCGAGTACGAGCAGCGCTTCATCGACGCGGGGCTGTCGATCATGACGAAGCAGCCCGGCCCCGAACGCGAGCTGACGATCAGCGCCGACGGACGGCGGCTCTGGCGGGTGTTCGACAATTTAATGAACAACATCGTGAAATACGCCCAGCCCGGCACGCGCGTCTGGCTGACGCTGGAGGAGGAATCGAGCCGCGCGGTGCTGACCTTCCGCAACGTCTCGCGCGAACCGATCGACACGGAGCATGATCTGACCGAGCGTTTCGTGCGCGGCGACGAGTCGCGCAGCACCGACGGCAGCGGGCTTGGGCTGTCGATCGCGCGCAGTCTGGTCGAGCGCATGGCGGGGACCTTCGAGCTGACGGTCGACGGCGACCTGTTCAAGGTCCGCCTGACCTTCCCGCTGTCAGGTAACTAAGGCATGAAAAGAAACGCTTTCTACAATATCGCCGCTGTCAGCTGACTGAGACATGAAAGCGAACGCTTTCCACAATATCATGTCAGCCATTAAGCTAAGACATGAAAAGAAACGCCTTTTGCAATATCATGTCCGTAGCAAAGC
>JAZRXB010000222.1:0-3809 GCA_045600005.1 Eubacteriales bacterium
GGAGGACGGCTTCCCCGCCGAAGCGGGCGCGGCGGGCGCGCTGTTCGATCTGCCGTCGGACGCGGACGGAACGTCCGGAACGCATGAAACGCACGGTTTGAACGGCACAACGTGTGCGTCCGGCGCGTCCGGCGCGTCCGGCGCTCACGGCGCGGACGGAACGTCCGGCTCGTCCGGCGCTCACGGCGCACTATGTGCGCCGGGCGCGCCGTGTGATGCAGCGAACCTGTTCGCTGCGGCGTTTCTGCGCGAATTTTACGCAATCTACTCGCCGTTTTATACAAAAAATACGCCGAAATTTCGGAATTCCGACGAATTTCCGGCGGATTCGGACGAAACCTCGATTGACGCGCTGATGAAGCTGCTCGCGGCGGAATACCGTTCGCGGGACGTGCTGGCGGGTCGGCGCGTGACCGTCCGGCGGGTCCACGCGGCTGGCGGCGAAGACGAGCCGTCCTTCGAGGCGCTCGCCGAAGGGATCGACGACCGTCTGCGGCTGATCGTCCGTCTGCCCGACGGTTCGCGCGAAGCGCTCGGCGCGGGCGAGGTGTCGCTCCACAACGCATAAAAAAGCATCCCGAAACGGGATGCTTTTTACGTTTTTCATTAAAACAGCAGTTTATTGATAGAATCCGTTGTGCAGCTTGTCGATCATCTGAATGATCGTGCGGATATATTCGTTGATCTCGTCGCCGCCAAGGTCGAGGTCGCTGAAAACCGCGATGACGTATGGCTTGTCTCCCGACAGGACGACGCCCGCGTCGTGGTAGGCGTCGGTGTCCCAGCCGTACTTGTGCATGACCTGTTTGGTCGCCAGCGCAAGCGGGATCATCACCTGATGGTTCGCTTTCAGCAGCTCTTTTTTGAGGAAACCGCCCCAGCGCTCGTCCTCCTCGGTGAACTCGTAGATCAGCTTGAACAGCCGTCCCGCGTCCCGCGCGGTCATATAGTTCGCGTTCGCGGCGGTCGTGTTCGCCTTCGCGCGGCGCGCCAGCGCGTAGTAGAGCGTGTAGCCGTACTTCTGTTTCAGCTGGTTGTAGGCGATGTTGTCGCTGTATTCGATGGCGTATTTCACGAAATCGAGATAGCTCAGCTCGGTCCCGTCCGCCATTTTCCGGATCTCGCCGGAGCCCTGCTTGAACATCGTCGCGCGGTCGTAAAGGACGGTCTGCGACAGGTCGTAGGCGGGGTTCGTGTAGACGATCTGCACGCTGTCCGGCACGCCGTCGCCGTCGGTGTCGACCTTTTCGGGGGTCACGTCGCCGTTTTCGACCTGATCTAAATACTTCTGCTCGTCCTTCGAGACCTGTTCGAGCAGCGCCATGACGAACGGCGCCTTGACGACGCTCGCCGGGTCGTACTTTTTGTCGGCCTCGTAGTCAAAATGGTAGCCGGTCGCAAGGTCCTCGTAGTAGACGCTGATCGACGGGCGGAACACGTCGTCGCGGTCGAGCCGTTCGCCCGGCACATATTCCGCGCCGGTTTTCAGCGCTTCCGCCTTGGCTTCTGCTTCCAGCTCCTCCACGCGGACCCACTTGTAGGTCGTCGTGTCGGTTTTTTCGTCATACGTGTCGACCATGCGGACGTAGGGGCAGGCAGTCTCGATATATTCGACGATCTCCTCGATCCGCCGCGCCTGTTCGCGCACGTCGATCGTGAAAACCGTCTGATAGCGCGCGATGTCGGCTTCGAGCGAGCCGATCTCCGCGTCCTTTGCCGAAAGCTCCGCTTCGAGCGCCGCGATCCTTTCGGACAGCGACACGACTGCCGACTGATGCGACGAATCCGCGCCCGCCGCGTTTCCGATCAGCTGATCGATCTCCGATTTCAGCCGCGAAATTTCCGCTTCGAGCGCGTATTTATCGTTTGTCAGCCTGTCGTTTTCGTCCGAGAGCCGGATCACCGCGTCCCGGTCGGTCTCGCCGACCGTCCCCGGTTCCTTCTCCCGCATGAAATACAGCCACAATCCCGTGCCGAGCAGAGCCAGCACGACAAAACCGATCAACAGTACCGGCAGAATATTCACTTTTTTTCTTCTGCGGACCCGTTTCTGCATGATACCATCAACCTTTTCTCAGATTTTCAGCGGCCGCCCGCCGACCTGTACGCCGTCGATGAAAACGGCGCGCGCGACCGCGTCGAGCGTCAGCGGGTCGCCGTCGAACAGCGAAAAATCCGCGCGCTTTCCGGGCGCGAGAGAGCCGATCTGCGCGTCCAGTCCGAGCAGCTTCGCGGGAACGATCGTGATCGCGCGGAGCGCGGTCGTCCGGTCGAGCCCGTTCTTCACGGCGAGGGCGGCGCAGAGGGGGAGATACTGGATCGGCACGACCGGGTGATCGGTCGTCAGCGCGAGCTCCACGCCCGCTTCGGCGAGCGCGCGGGGATTGTCCCACGAGAGCGCGCGAAGCTCCGGCTTCGAGCGGTCGCAGAGGTTCGGTCCGACGATCGCCGGAACGCCCGCTTGTGCCAGCTCGTCCGCGATCAGACTGCCCTCGGTGCAGTGGACGAGGACGCATTTCAATCCGAACTCGCTCGACAGCCGCAGCGCCGTCCCGATGTCGTCGGCGCGGTGCGCGTGAAAATGCGCTGAGATCTCGCCGCGAAGCAGCGGCAGCAGCGATTCCTTCTTAAAATCATAGTCCGGCTCGTCAAGATCCTCGTCTTCGGCGGCGCGGTCGAGGTCGCGGCGGTAACGCGCGGCTTCGGCGAGCGTCTGACGGATGATCGAGGCGGTCGCCATGCGGGTGACGGGCGCGGTGTTGCGGGAACGGTAGGTGATCTTCGGGTTTTCGCCGAGCGCGAACTTGACGGCGGCGGGCGAAAGGAGCGTCATCCGGTCGGCGAGCTTCCCCGCCGTGTGAACGACGCAGATCTGACCGCCGATCGGATTGGCGCTGCCGGGTGCGACGGCTGCCGCCGTCACGCCAGCCTCCCGCGCTTCCGAAAAGCAGCGGTCGAAGGGATTCATCCCGTCGAGCGCGCGCAGCTCGGGCAGATCGGGGTCGCTGTCCTCGTTGGCGTCGTCGCCCTCGAAGTCCAGCCCGTCCTCGCAGACGCCGAGGTGGGTGTGCGCGTCGATAAAGCCCGGAACGAGACAGAGACCCGCCGCGTCGAACGCATCGGGTTCGCGCACCGGCGGCTCACCCGCGCCGAGCGCTTCGATCTTTCCGTTCCGGACGGTCAGCCAGCCTTCGATGACGCCGGCGTTTTCCATCGTGTAGAGTTTCGCGTGAAGAATCTGCATAGGCTTTCTGTGCAATCGGCACAATTCAAAATTCCGCCGGCGGGAGCAAGCCCGCGCCCTGCGGTTTGTGCGCATTTCCGGCGGGAGCAAGCCCGCGCCATACGGGTTGTGCGCATTTTCTCGGCGGGAGCAAGCACCCGTCCTGCGGGTTGTGCGCATTTTTCCGGCGTGAGCTTGCCCGCGCCATACGGTTTGTGTGCGTTTTTCGGCGGGAGCAAGCCCCCGTCCTGCGCGTTGTGCGCGTTTTCCGGCGGGAGCAAACCCGCGCCATACGATTTGTGCGCATTTCCGGCGGGAGCAAGCACCCGCCCTGCGCGTTGTGCGCATTTCCGGCGGGAGCAAGCCCCCGCCCTGCGCGTTGTGCGCATTTTCTCGGCGGGAGCAAGCCCGCGCCATACGGGTTGTGCGCGTTTCCGGCGGGAGCAAGCCCCCGTCCTGCGCGTTGTGCGCATTTCCGGCGGGAGCAAGCCCCCGTCCTGCGCGTTGTGCGCATTTCCGGCGTGAGCAAGCCCGCGCCATACGGTTTGTGCGCATTTCCGGCGTGAGCAAGCCCGCGCCATACGGG
>JAZRXB010000223.1:0-6070 GCA_045600005.1 Eubacteriales bacterium
CCGGCAAACAGCACTTCGTGTTCGCCCACGATCGTTCCGCCGCGAACCGAGTGGATGCCGATCTCGTTCTTCGGACGCGCTTCCCGGCGGGACTGGCGCTCGTAGACGTAATCGGGATCGGTTCCGAGCGTTTCGGCGATCTCGTCTGCGATCATCAGAGCGGTCCCGCTCGGCGCGTCGAGCTTCTTATTGTGATGCTTCTCGATGATCTCGACGTCGAAATCCTCGCCCAGCACGGACGCGGCTTTCTTGGCAAGCTCGATCAGCAGATTGATGCCGAGCGACATATTCCGCGAATGGAACACCGGAATGACCCTGGATGCGTCGCGGATCATCGCGTTTTCCTCGTCGGTGTGACCGGTCGTGCAGATGACGATGGGCAGATTCCTGCTCTTTGCGAATTCGAGCAGAGGTCCGATCGCCGAATGATGCGAGCAGTCCACGATGACCTCGGCGCTCTCTGCGACCTCGGCAGGAATTTCAGACGGTGCGCTGAACAGATTGACCGGCAGTCCGCCGCCCGAAGGCATCGGATCGATCCCGGCGATGACCGCATAGCGCTCATCCTCAGCGGCGGCCGTGCAGATCGCCTTTCCGAGACGACCGCACGCGCCGGAAAGGATGATTTTGACTTCCTTCATGTTTTTGTCCTCGATATGTTAGATAATGTGATATTCGCGCAGAACGTTTGCGAGCTTTTCACGGTTTGCGTCTTCCATTTCGCAGAGCGGCAGACGCATTTCGTCGGAGCAAAGCCCCATCATGCCCATCGCTGTCTTGACCGGGACGGGATTGACCTCGCAGAACAGCGTGTTGGCGAGCTTCAGCAGCTTCAGCTGAAGTTCAGCCGATTCCTTCACCTTGCCGTCGAACCAGAGCTTGCAGATATCGTGCGTTTCCTTCGGCACTACGTTGGACAGCACGGAGATGACGCCCTTGCCGCCGAGCGACAGGATCGGGACGATCTGGTCGTCGTTGCCGCTGTAAAGGTCGAGATCGTTCCCGCATTCGGCGGCAAGCTCTGCGATCTGGCTGATGTTGCCGCAGGCTTCCTTCGCCGCGACGATGCGCTCGTGCTTGGCAAGCTCGCGGTAAGCGGCGAGCGAGATGCCGACTCCGGTGCGGGAAGGAACGTTGTATAGGATGATCGGCTTGTCGACCGCGTCGGCGATCGCCGTGAAGCTCCTGACAAGACCCTTCTGCGTCGCCTTGTTGTAGTACGGAGTGACGAGCAGCAGCGCGTCAACGCCGACTTCGCAGGCGTGCTTCGACAGAGTGATCGCGTAATCGGTGTCGTTGGAACCGGTTCCGGCGATGACCGGCACGCGGCCGGCAACCTTTTCGACGCAGTAGCGGATGCACTCCTTATGCTCGTCGTCGGTCAGCGTGGACGACTCGCCGGTGGTGCCGCAGATGACGATGGCGTCGGTAGAGTTTGCGATCTGGCGCTCGATCAGCTCGCCGAGCTTTGCATAGCAGACCTGACCGTTTTCAAAAGGGGTGACGATGGCGACCGCTGCGCCGGTGAAGATGGTGGATTTTGTCTTGGACATGATGCTTACCTCCGAAATGTGGCTGGCGGATGTGTAATATGTACAATGTTCAGATCGTCAGGCAGTCATTTCTGCACATATTTCGAGAAAATTCGATCCGCCGCATGAAAAATAAAAAAACTGGTTGAAAACCAGCTATCCATGTACTATAATATATACGGTGCATCAAGCCGCATGGCTGAAAGACCGTATGGAATCCTTCGTTCCGCCCGGGATCGGGATTCTGAATACTAAATACAATCAGATAGCTCTCCATCAAGTAATTGATGACAGTCGCATGGTTCTTGACCTTCGTGCAGACGGCACGTGCGACCAGACCTCCGCACCCCGCCGCGCGGAAATCTTCGGCATTCTGAGCCTTTCGTCCCGACCTTTGGACGGCGGTGTCGCAGCCGGGATTACTCATCGGAGAATGCGCCTCTATCATTACAATGATACCACATTTTCGCCGACTTGTAAACCCTCATAGCCAACAATTTTTCCCGATTCAAGGAGCTGATATTTGTGCAATGATAACAAACGAACGGATCCCCACCGAACTGACAACAAAAGATTTCTTTTATGAGCTGCCGCCGGAGCTGATCGCACAGCATCCGAGCGAGGTACGCGACCAGTCGAGACTGATGTGCATCGATCGGAAGACCGGTGAACTGACGCACAGAGTGTTCCATGACGTCATCGACCTGCTGGAACCGGGCGACGTGCTGGTCATCAACAACTCCAAGGTCATTCCCGCGCGCCTTTACGGCGTCAAGGCGGATACCGGCGCGCAGATCGAATTCGTCCTTCTCCGTCAGCACGAGCTGGACCGCTGGGAAGTGATGGTCCGCCCCGGCCGCCGCGTGAAACCCGGCAATGACATACTATTCGGCGACGGTCTGCTTTGTGCGCACGTGACCGATCTGCTCGAAGGCGGCAATCGTATGGTCAATTTCGAGTACGACAAAAATATCGGCAGCATTTACGATATCCTCGACCGGATCGGCAGTATGCCTCTGCCGCCGTACATCACGGAAAAGCTGGCGGACAGGAGCCGTTATCAGACGGTTTACGCGGAAACCGAAGGCTCCGCCGCCGCTCCGACCGCCGGTCTGCACTTCACCGAAGAGCTTCTCGGCAGCATTCGCGCGAAAGGCGTCGCCATCGCGCCGGTCATGCTTCACGTCGGGCTTGGCACGTTCCGTCCGGTGAAGGTCGATCAGATCACCGATCACGTCATGCACTCGGAATTTTTCTCGGTCAGCGGGGAGACCGCCGCGCTGATCAACGAACGCCGCGCGGCGGGCGGACGGATCGTCGCGGTCGGAACGACCTCCTGCCGAACGCTTGAAAGCGTCGCCGACGACAACGGGATCGTTCGTCCGATGAGCGGCGACACGGGAATTTTCATTTACCCGGGCTACCGTTTCAAAGCGGTCGACGCGCTGATCACGAATTTCCATCTGCCGGAAAGTACGCTCCTGATGCTCGTATCGGCATTTTCGAGCCGCGACATCATGCTGAACGCCTATCGGACCGCCGTTGAAATGAAATACCGTTTCTTCTCGTTCGGCGACGCGACCTTCCTTTATTAAGGTTACCTCTAAAAATTCAAATGATCCGTTGAAAAACAAAACGCGATACCCATAGTATCGGCGTGTGTTATTCTTCCTCATGAATTATGAGAGGTTGCCTTAAGTCCATGAAAAAAGCTCTCACTTTCGTGAGAGCTTTTTTCACACGGTCGTCATGACCTTTTCGTTTTCACTCGAAAAAACGATTTCGATCTGCCGTTCGTATTCTGCGTCCTTCCGCTCGGAGCCATGCTCGCCAGCCGGATGATAGGTGTCGACGACCGACATGACAAGAAATCTGATATCATCTTCACGTCCATCATAAGCCGCGTCCATCAGCATCTGGATCTGTTCGAGGAACAGATCGGTGTCAAACGGGATCGGACTGCCGATGTGGATGAGCTTGTTCGGCGTCGTGCGCATTCCTTCCTCAGCCATGAGCTTTTCCTCATAGAGCTTTTCGCCGGGACGAAGACCGGTATAAATGATCTTGATATCTTCGTCCGGCTTAAGTCCGGACATTTTGATCATATTCCGCGCCAGCGTGTCGATCTTGACCGGCGAACCCATATCAAGAACGAAGATTTCACCGCCCTGCGCGTAGGTTCCAGCCTGTAAGACAAGCGAAGCGGCTTCGGGAATGGTCATGAAATAGCGGATAATATCGGGATGCGTGACCGTGACCGGACCGCCCTTTGCGATCTGTTCCTTGAAACGCGGAATAACGGAGCCGTTGCTTCCGAGTACGTTTCCGAACCGCACGGCGACAAATTCCGTAACGGGTTTGAAATCTGACGCGAAATTGAAGCGCATACTGCCGTCTTCGTCATCCGAGTGAACGTGCAGAAGCGGAAGGTCGGAGACTCTGCCGTCTTTTATCTTGCGGTCGAAGGTCTGGATGACCATTTCACACAGACGCTTGGACGCGCCCATGATGTTGGTCGGGTTGACGGCCTTGTCGGTGGAAATGAGGACGAAACGTTTGCAGCCGTAAACCATCGCAAAATATGCCGTTTTATAAGTGCCGACCGCATTGTTTTTAATGGATTCGCAGGGGCTGTCCTCCATCAGCGGGACGTGCTTGTGCGCGGCCGCGTGATAGACGACATCCGGTCTGTACATTTCAAATACCTGCTTGAGCCGTCTGCTGTCGCGGACAGAACCGATCAGGACTTCCAGATTGAGCTCCGGGTATTTGTCGCGCAGTTCAAGCTGAATGGCGTGCGCGTTGTTTTCGTAAATATCGAAAACGATCAGCAGCTTCGGATGATGCTGTGCGATCTGACGGCAAAGCTCGCTTCCGATGGACCCGCCGCCGCCGGTGACAAGGATGACCTTGCCCTGAATGAACCGGTAAATGGACTCCATGTTGACCACGATCGGGGCGCGTCCGAGAAGATCTTCGATCCGGACCTCTTTGAGGGAGCTTTGTGTTACATTTCCCTTGATATACTGATCGATCCCGGGCAGATTCTTTAATTCGCAGCAGGTTTCCTTGCATATGTCGAGAATATCGCGCCGCTGTTCCATCGTTGCGCTGGGAATGGCGAGATAGATCTTGTCGATCTTATATTTCTGTACGTTCAGAAGAATATCGTCACGCCCGCCGACGACCGGCACGCCGTCGATATAACGTCCCCATTTATTCGGATCGTCGTCGATCAGACAGACGATCACATCATTCCTCCGGTGCAGATGGTTGACGTCCTGAATGATCATTTTTCCCGCCGAGCCTGCGCCGATCAGCATGATATGCTTTTCATCCGCCTCATTCTTGCATCTTCGCAGCTCGACGCGGATGAGCCTGTATCCGAAACGGATGGCAAGAAGGAACATGAACTGTACGCAGGAGCCGAATACATAGTAACTGATCGGCATTCTGCAATACAGAAGCGTGATCAGAACGGTATGAAGAACGCTGGCCGTAAAGCTGGCGAGAATAACGCGGATCAGCTCACTGAAACTCGCAAATCTCCAGACGCTGCGGTAAAGCCGGAAAAATAAGAGAACGATAACGCTCAAACCGGCATAAATCGGCGCAAACTTGATAAACGCATCCTTATACTTCTGATCGATCAAAGAGATCCTGCAGTCAAATCTCAGCCACAGAACAAAGAAATAGGAGAGATTTACGAAAACCGCGTCGTACACCATCATGAGTGCGGCGATGATCTGCCACCTGTACAAATGAAACCAGTCTTTATTTTTTTCGCTGTTCTCCGTTTTCGGTTCATTGCTCTGTTTCATGAATTCCGCCCTCAATCGTCCTATTTTTTGACGTAAAACAAATCGATCACATCTTCCTTGGTTTTTGCTTCATCCAGATAAAACTCAACAAATTCTTCTCCGAGTCTGGATTCGCCTTCCAGCGTCCGGATACCAAGGAAATCATACAGTAAAAATTCGTTCAGATATCGATCAAGAATATCAAGAGAACAATCGGTTTCAAGATATTCTGCAATTTTCAAAAGTGTGCTCAGAACAAGGTTATCGTTCTGATCCTGCCGCAGGACGCCGACAACAGACATAAGATATTGCCTCTGCCGTTCCATACGGTGCAGATTGGTCTTGTCCTCCAGGGAACCTCTGGCCCGAACGTAAGACAAAGCCTGTTTTCCGTTCAGCTTCATCGTCTTTCCCTGTTCCATTTTGGGGTCGAGCATGGTGAAATCATCCATGATCTCAAGCTCCACGCCGCCGATGGAATCATTGAGGATCGGAATCGCATCCATCGTGAGGGAGACATAGTGGTCAATGTTAATGCCGTAAAGAAGCTCTTCGACCACCTTGCAGGTCGTTCGGCAGCGCATGGTTTCCGTGCTGCCGCCGTAAGCATGAGCAAGCGCAAGCTGCCCTTTCGTCGTACCATACAGCTTTCCGAAATCATTGTACTGGTACAGAGTCGCCATGGTATCGCGGTACAGCTGAAGAGGCGTTACCGTCTGTTCTTTTCGATGCAGAATG
>JAZRXB010000224.1:0-12843 GCA_045600005.1 Eubacteriales bacterium
CATCCCGGACGAGATCGCCCGCCGCGCCGTCGTGCTGGCGGAGCGCTACATCACCCACCGCTTCCTTCCCGACAAGGCGATCGACCTCATCGACGAAGCCGCCGCGCACGTCTCGCTGTCGAACCTGAAATTAAAGGAATACCGCCGCGTGTCCGGTCTTTTGAAGGACGCCTCCGAACAGCGCGAACAGCTCGAAGCGCACGGACCCGAAGCGGGCGCGTCCGATTTCGAGCATTACGAAAAGCTCGCCAAGCTCAAGACCGACGTCCTCAAGCTGACCGATGAGGCAGGCGCGCTCGAAGCCGACGCGAAGAACGTCACCGTTTCGCTCGACGACCTCGCGTCGGTCATCGAGATCTGGACCGGCGTTCCCGCGTCGTCGATCACCGAAAACGAATTCAGACGGCTCGACGGACTGGAAGCGCGCTTAAAGGAGCATCTGGTCGGTCAGGACGAAGCCGTCGGCGCGGTCGTGCGCGCGATCAAGCGTTCCCGCGCGGGCGTCGCCGCCAAGCGCAAGCCGGTGTCCTTCATCTTCGCCGGTCCGACCGGCGTGGGCAAGACCGAGCTGGTCAAGCGGCTCGCCGCCGATCTGTTCTCGTCGCCCGACGCGCTCATCCGGCTCGATATGTCGGAGTACATGGAAAAGCACGCCGTCTCGAAGATCATCGGTTCCCCTCCCGGCTACGTCGGCTACGACGAGGCGGGGCAGCTCACCGAAAAGATCCGCCGCCACCCCTACTCGGTCGTTCTGTTCGACGAGATCGAAAAGGCGCATCCCGACGTGATGAACATCCTCCTGCAAATTCTCGACGACGGCAAGATCACCGACTCGCACGGCAAGACGGTCAACTTCGAGAACGTCGTTCTCGTCATGACGACCAACGCCGGTTCGTCGACTGGTACCGGCAGCGCGGGCTTCGGCGCGAACGTGCAGACGCAGGCGGAAAACCGCACCGAAAAGGCGCTGTCCGAATTCCTCCGCCCCGAATTCCTCAACCGCGTCGACGAGATCATCACCTTCCGCGCGCTCGACGAGAAGGATTTCATCTCGATCGCCCGCATCATGACCGACGAGCTGACCGCCGCCCTCGCGGAAAAGGACGTGAAGCTGCGCGTCACCGACGAAGCGCTCGCGTTCATCGCAAAGCAGGCGTTCAGCCGCAAGTACGGCGCGCGCAATCTGCGCCGCTACATCCAGACGCACGTCGAGGACGAGCTTGCCAACCGCATCATTCAGAGCTACGACAACCGCCTGACCGCCGTCGCCGTCTCGTCAGACGGCGAAAAGCTGATCTTTGACGCCGTCTGACAATGAACGAAAACTGGTACGACAAAACGCCCGAACAGCTGGAGCGCCGGTTTTCCGTCAACCGTGCGGCTGGTCTGACGCGCAAGGGCGTCCAGCGCGCACGGCGCGAGTACGGTCCGAACAGCATTTACACCGCGCCGAAGACCACGCTGGCGGACTTCCGTTCCTACGTTCCGATCGACGCCGCGGCGGTCATCCTGCTGGCGGTCGCCGTCATCGCGCGGATCCTGGAGCTGCCGATCCCGGTCGGCTCCATCGTCGCGCTGATCGTCGTCAATTTTGCCGCCGCCGCTTTCACGTTCCTCAAAGCGCAGAAGGTGCTGTGCGGGATGCACGAATATTCCCTTCCCGCCTGTAAGGTGCTGCGCGACGGACAGCTCATGCTGCTCGAAATGAACGCGCTCGTGCCGGGCGACGTGATCTTCCTGTCCGCCGGAGACATCGTTCCCGCGGACTGCCGGCTGTTCCAGTCGGAAAATCTCACCGTTCACGAGGGCTCGCTGACCGGCGTGCAGCGCTCGGTTCCCAAGAGCGCGGGCTTTTCGAGCTTCGCGCCGAACCTTCCGCTCGCCGCGCGCGCGAACATGGCGTATGCGACGACGGTCGTGACGGGCGGAAATGCGCGCGCCATCGTCGTGGCGACCGGCGCGCAGACCGAAGCCGTCATCGCCGGGCGCGTGAAGCCGATCGTGACGCATGAAAATCTGGCGATATTTGCGAAGCTGCGCCGCTTCTGCTCCGTCTGGAGCCAGACCATGCTGCTGCTCATCTTCGCGGTGACGGTCATCGAGCTGTTCGCTGCGCCTGCGGACGGCATTTTCAATATCTTTTTAAGCGGACTGTCGCTGTCGGTCTCCGCCATGTCCGAGCTGTGGGCGGCGTTCGGCTACGTCATCATCGGCTGCGGCATTTTCGGCGCGATGGGACGGAAAAAAGGCGTCGGCACGGGCGCACTCATCAAAAACGCGGAAAAGCTCGAAGACCTCAAAACGCTCGATACGCTCATCGTGCCGAAGGACGGCATGATCTCCTGCTGCAAGGCGGAAGCCGAGCGCATCTATATTCCCCGCCGCCTGTTTTCCGCCGACGACACCGACCGCCGGAACGCTTTTGCCGAGCTGATCCAGCGCGCGGTCATCTCGACCGGCATCTACGGCGCGGGACTTTCGAGCCTGAACAGCCGCGCCCGCCGCATCACGGTCGAGGAGGAAGCGATCATCGGTCTGGCGAGCCGTCACAAGCTCTACCACGCCGGACTTGAAAAGAGCTATCCGATCGTCGAGCACTGCGGCGTGACCGAGCTTTCGCTGTTCGACACGACGCTGACCCTCGACGCGGACAAAAAGTTCCTCGTCGTCTGCCGCGGCGAAGCGCAGGAGATCCTCGATCACTGCGAATCCTTCGTCGAGCATGGGCGGCTTTACACGATGTCGACCGCCGACCGGCTCGAATTTCTCGGCGCGGCGCAGTCGCTCATCCGCGGCTCGTACCGCGTGACGGCGGTCGCGTCCCGCGAATCGCCCTATAACAGCCTGACCCGTCTGGGCGTGCTTCAGAACGGGCTGACCTTCCACGGCTTCATCGCCATGCGCGAACCGCTCCAGCGCGGCGTCGCGCAGACCATCGAACGATGCAGGGCGGCGGGCGTGCGCGTCATCATGACGACCGACCGCTACACGGAGAGCGACCGTTACCTCGCGTCCTCCATCGGCGTCATCGAAAGCGAAAAGAATATCCTGACCGCGAAACGGCTCGAAGCCATGCCGCGCGACCTGCTCCGCGCCAACCTGCCGCTCTATTCGATGTACTGCGGCATTTCGACGCGCGACCTGTCGGTCATCGTCTCCATGCTCCGCGAGGACGGGGCGAAGGTCGGACTGATGGCGGGCGGGATCGGCGGCGCTCTGCTCTTAAAACGGGCGGACGTCGGCTTCGCGCAGTCGGTGACGATCTCGCCGAAGGCGAAAACGTCGGATGCGGTGGACATCCGCTCGCGCACGACCCCCGCCTATTCGCGCATCACGCCGCCGACCGGTCACACCTACGACTGCGAAGCGCTGAAATTTATCTCGGACGTCGTTGTTTCGGACGCGGACGAGCATGGACGCGGCGGACTGGGCGCGGTCGTCTCGACGCTCGCCTTCGCGCGTACCATCTATAAAAACGTCCGCCGGATGGTCTATTACCTGACCACGAGCCAGCTGACGCGCATTTTCACGGCGTTCGGCGTGCTGCTGACCGCCCGCACCATCGGTTTTTCGGACGGCGCCGCCATCGGGACCTCGATCCTGACGCCCATCCAGCTGCTCGTGAGCGGACTGGCGCTCGATTTCATCGCGGTGATCGCCGCCGCGTTCTCGAAACCGCCGCACGACGCGCTCACGCTGCGCGACGACGCGGAGGAAATTCTGACCGCGCCGCTCGTGAAGCACGTCCGAACGGTCGTGTTCGCGCTCTGTCAGACCAGTGCAACGCTCCTCGTGCCGCTCGTCTGCCGTCTCATCGGGAAGCCGATCAGCGCCGCCGAGTTCGGTTCGGTCGTCTTTCTGACGCTGACGATCTGCCAGCTGGTCACGCTGCTCGAGCTGGAGAGCGAAAAGAGCCTGTTCCGCACGAATCTGCGGCTGAATCTCGTCTGGCTGACCTATATCGCGGGTCTGGCGGGACTGATCGCGCTGTCCCTGCTCGTGCCGCCGATCGGCGCGTTCTGCGGCGTCGTGAAGCTGCCGCCCGCTCCTGCGATCGCGACGGCTGTCGTACCCGCGCTGATGGTGCTGCTGTACGAGCTTTACAAGCTGGCGGCGCGTCATCCGATCATGCGCAGACACGGCTCGCACTTTGCTTCGGACGAAGCGGAACCGAAGCCGTTTGAATCGTTCCTTGCCTTCTTCCGCCGCAAAAAGGACGGCGAGACCGACGAACCCGCGCCCGAATCCGCGCCAGAAAACGGCTCCGCGTCGATCGACGAGAGCTTCTTTGCCGACGCATCGGAAAGCGGAGAAACGTCTGAGCCGGACGATGCGGCTTCGGACGAGCCGACCGACCCGGATGAGCCGTCCGGCGCGTTCCCGCCAAGTCTCGACCCCGAAAAGGTTCCCTCCGCCGTTTCGACGCCCTCGCGCACCTATAACGATCTGACGATGGCGAACGGTCTTGCGCCGAACCGCGGCTCGCTCTTTAAGGGCATGAAAAGATCCGACCGTTCGGAGATCGTCAGCGACGAGAGCCGCGAACGTTTTAACCGGCTGACCGACATTGACGCCGACGCCGCGTCGGAAGCGGAAGCGGACGCCGCCGACCTCCCGGACGATTTCCCCACACGCGGCGGCGCGACGGAAAATCCTGCGCCCGTTTCCGCGAAAAAGGTCGAAAAAACGGCGCAGAACGGCGGGAATCCGATGAAATTTTCCGGCATGAAGGGCGGAGACTGACCCATGACACGTCAGACGACGCTCCCGACCGCCTGTCATCCCTTCCCGCCCGTCTATGACGGAAATTCACGCATCCTGATCCTCGGGAGTTACCCTTCCGTGCGCTCGCGCGCCGAAGGATTCTTCTACGGACACCCGCGCAACCGCTTCTGGGCGACGCTCGGCGGCGTTTACGGCGCGCCGACTCCGCAGACGGTCGACGAAAAGATCGCTTTTCTGCACTCGCACCGGCTTGCGCTCTGGGACGTCTGCGCGTCCTGCGAGATCGAAGGCTCGTCCGACGCGAGCATACGCGGCGCGGTTCCCTGCGATCTTGCGCCGATTTTGGAAAAGGCGCAGATCGTTCGCGTCGTCACGAACGGGAAGACCGCCGAAAAGCTCTACCGCACCCTCATCCTGCCGACGACCGGCGTCGAGCCGGTCGGTCTGCCGTCGACCAGCCCGGCGAACGCTTCCATGACGCTTCCAAAGCTCATCGAAGCGTGGAGACCGGCGCTGACCGAGCTTTCATGAAAGGGGCCCGCCATGAACATTCCGACGAAAACGCCTGCTGAGCTGAACATTAAAAATCAGTCGATCCTGGACCGGCAGGGCGTGTACTTTATGAACATCAAGAGCGAACCCTTCCGCATTTACGGTCTCTTTGAGCCGACGCTCCACGACCGTTTCATGCGGATGCCCGCCGAAATTTCCGAAGCGGTCAGCTATTGGGTCAACTTCCACAACTACGAAACGCCCGGCGGACGGGTGCGCTTCACGACCGATTCGGACTTTCTCGCCATCCGCGCCTTCATGCCGGCGGCGGAGCATCCGATCAACATGAACCTCATCGGGAAAGCGGGATTCGACGTCTACGTCCGCAGAAACGGGCGCGAGACCTACGCGATGACGCTGAAAACCGACGATCCCGACTTTTCCGACGGCTTTGAAGCCTGCGGATGGCTCCCGCACGGCGGCGTGAAGGAGGTCACGATCAACTTCCCGCTCTATCACGGCGTGAACGATCTGTGGATCGGGCTTGACAACGGCGCGTCGGTCGGACGGCACCCCGATTACCGCGTCGAAAAGCCGGTGATCTATTACGGCTCGTCGATCACGCAGGGCGGCTGCGCGTCGCGTCCGGGCATGAGCTATGAAGCGATCATTTCGCGGCGGCTCGATGTGGACTATATGAACTTCGGCTTCGCGGGCTGCTGCAAGGCGGAGGAGGTCCTCGCCGATCATCTGGCGTCGCTCGACCGCTCGGTCTTCGTCCTCGACTACGACCACAACGCGCCGAATGCCGAATATCTCGAAAATACGCACGAAAAGACCTATCGGAAGATACACGACGCACACCCCGATCTGCCGGTCGTCATCGTCACGAAGCCTGACTTTGATCCCGCACCCGGCGATGCGGCAAAACGCCGCGACGTGATCTACACGACCTACCGGAACGCGCTGGCTCGCGGCGAAAAGGTCATTTTCGTCGACGGACAGTCGCTCTTTCAGGGCGAAATGCGCGAGGACTGCACGGTCGACGGCTGCCATCCGAACGATCTCGGCATGACGAGAATGGCGGACGTGATCGGCAAGGCGGTCGATTCGGCGCTTGCCATGATAAAATGAAATCATCCGGTTTTCAGGAAAGCCGGTACAATATTAACCTGCAAGGAGACTTGACATGATCGAAATCAAAGGTCAGACGCCCGCCGAGCTGGACGTCACGAACGAAGCCGTCACCTCGAAGGAAAGCCTTCGCTTCTACAACATCAAGCAGGAGCCCTTCCGCATCTACGGACTTTACGAGCCGCTGACGAGCGAACGCTACCACCGCCTGAACGACGACGTGGCAGCCGCGACGAACTCCGGCGTCAAGGGGCTGAACAATAATACCGCGGGCGGACGTGTCCGTTTCGTCACCACGTCGAACTATCTGGCGGCGAAGGTCGTCACCAACGGTTCGGCTAAAATGATCAATATGTGCTACATCGGCTCGTCGAGCTTTGACGTTTACGTCAAAAGGACCGGGCGCGAGACCTTCGCGGGCGTGCTTCGTCCGGCGGCGTTCTACGAAAAGGGATACGACGCGGTCATTTCCCTTCCCGGCAGCGGCGAGCGCGAGGTGACGGTCAACTTCCCGCTTTACTCCGGCTGCGTCGAGCTTTACCTCGGTCTTGACTCGAACGCGACCCTGTCCCGTCATCCCGACTACACTTACGAAAAGCCGGTGCTTTACTACGGCTCCTCGATCACGCAGGGCGGCTGCGCGTCGCGTCCGGGCATGAGCTATCAGGCGATCATCTCGCGCCGCCTCGATGCGAACTATATGAACCTCGGCTTCTCCGGCAGCGCGCGCGGCGAAGACCCGATGGTCAAATATCTCAGCGAACAGGACTGCTCGGTCTTCGTCCTTGACTACGATCACAACGCGCCCTCTGTCGAGCATCTTTACAAAACGCACGAAAATCTCTACCTGAACTTCCGCAAGGCGCATCCCGACACGCCGGTCGTCATGGTCGGCAAGCCCGATTTCTGGATGTACGACCGGACTGCGATGGACCGCCGCGACGTGATCTATCGCACCTGCGAGCGCGCGCGCGCACGCGGCGAAAAGGTCATTTTTGTCGACGGACAGTCGCTGTTCGCGGGCGAAATGCGCGAGGACTGCACGGTCGACGGCTGCCATCCGAACGATCTCGGCATGACGAGAATGGCGGACGTGATCGGCAAGGCGGTCGATTTCGCGCTGAGTATGTGAAAGGACCCATGTGGACAAAATGAACACGAAGACCTGTCATGATCTCGGCGTCGCCGACGAAAAGATCGTCGAAGCCGACCACATTTACTACGACCCGAAGGAAGAGCCCTTCCGCATCTACGGTCTCTGGAACCCGACCGCGCCCGGACGATTCTTACGTATGCCGCAGGACGTTGCCGAAGCGACCAGCCCCGGCGTGAAGGGTCTGTCGAACAATCCGTCGGGTGGACGCATCCGCTTCGTCACCGATTCAGGGTCGATCTCCTGCCGCGTCTTCACGCCGCCGTACAACCCCGGCTCGAATATGTGTACCATCGGACGGGGCGGGATCGACGTTTATATGATGAAAAACGGCCGTCAGACCTTCGTCGGCGTGCTGAAACCCCCGGCGGCCTTTGAAAACGGCTACGAAGCCATGCTGAACCTGCCGAGGGGACGCAAGGAGCTGACGCTCAACCTCCCGATCCACACGCCGGTCAACGAGCTGTGGCTCGGACTGGACAAGGGCGCGTCGCTCGAACGCCACCCCGACTACCGCATCGAAAAACCGGTCTTCTTCTACGGTTCCTCGATCACGAACGGCAGCGGCGCGTCGCGTCCGGGCATGATCTACGAGTCGATCATCTCGCGCCGTCTCGACGTGAACTTTGTGAACTTCGGCTTCTCCGGCAACTGCAAGGCGGAGGACGCGATCTGCGACTATATGGCGGCGCTCGACTACTCGGTGTTCGTCCTCGACTACGACCACAACGCGCCGTCGCTCGACCATCTGCGCGCCACGCACGAAAAGTGCTATCTGAAGATCCGCGCCGCTCACCCCGACGTGCCGATCGTCATCGTCACGAAGCCCGACTTCGTTCTGACGCCCGGCGGCTCGACCGACCGCCGCGACATCATCTACGACACCTACCGCAATGCGCTGAAACGCGGTGAGCGCGTGATCTTCGTCGACGGACAGTCGCTCTTTCAGGGCGAAATGCGCGAGGACTGCACGGTCGACGGCTGCCATCCGAACGACCTCGGCATGACGAGAATGGCGGACGTGATCGGCAAGGCGGTCGACTGCGCGCTGATGATGGTCGAACCGGAAGGGATCCATTAAGGACTATATAATAATGAAGGAAATATTCAAAAAAACGCACCGCCGCCCCGTTCCGATGTGCATTTTCCCGGACGCACAGTATGAAGGCGAGCGTCTGCCCGACACCGTTTCGCTCGACGACGAGCAGGACGCGCTGGTCATCATCGACCAGACCCTGCTCCCCGGTACGGTGAAAATGCTGTCCCTGACCGATCAGCCGTCGATCTGGGAAGCGATCAAAACGCTCCGCGTGCGCGGCGCGCCCGCCATCGGCGTGTCCGCGGGCATCGCGTACTACCTCGCGGCGAAGGAGATCGCGCGCGAAACGTCCGACCGCGCCGCGTTCGATCAAAAGCTCGCCGCCGCGAAGGAATATCTCGCCTCGTCGCGTCCGACGGCGGTCAACCTGTTCTGGGCGCTCGACCGCATGGCTCGGTGCGCGGCCGCTTCCCCGTCGCTCACGCCCGCCGAACTCGTGCCGCTCCTTCGCGCCGAAGCGCTCGCCATCCGTGACGAGGACGTCGCGTCCTGCCGGAAGATCGGCGAAAACGGACTCGAACTGCTCGGCGGCAGGCGGAACATCTTAACGCACTGCAACGCCGGACAGCTCGCCGCCGTCCGCTACGGCACCGCGCTCGCGCCGATCCACGTCGGACTGGAGCGCGGCGAGAAATTCCGCGTCTTCACCGACGAGACCCGCCCGCTTTTACAGGGGATGCGTCTGTCCGCCTGCGAGCTGACGCTGGCGGGCGCGGAGACGATCATCATCTGCGACAACATGGCGTCGCAGGTCATGAAAAACGGCTGGGTCGACGCGGTGATCGTCGGCGCGGACCGCATCGCCGCCAACGGCGACACGGCGAACAAGATCGGCACGTCGGGCGTCGCCATTCACGCAAAGCACTACGGGATCCCCTTCTATGTCGCCGCGCCGCGCTCGACCTTCGACCCGTCGACCCCGACCGGTGACGATATCGTGATCGAAGCGCGCGACCCCGCCGAGATCGCCGGTCTGTGGTTTAAGGAACCGCTCGCGCCGAAGACCGCTTCCGCGTTCAATCCGGCGTTCGACGTGACCGATCACTCGCTCATCACCGGCTACATCACCGACTTCGGCAATCTGCCCGGCGGCGAAGCGTTCGAGCTTTCGGCGCTGTTCTCCTGAAAGCACCGAAAATTTTAGGTTTTTTTGCGAAATTCTCTGTATTTTCTTCTGCCGTCTTGACAAAACGCGCGTTTTCTGATATAATGATATTCTGACAAAATATTAAATTCCCGGAGGATTTTTACCGATGCAATGGACCGGCTTAAATGAACTGCGCGAAAAGTACCTTTCATTCTTTGAATCGAAGGGACATCTTCGCCTTCCGAGCTTCTCGCTCATCCCGAACAACGACAAATCTCTGCTTCTCATCAACTCCGGCATGGCGCCGATGAAGAAATTCTTCACCGGCGAGGTCGTCCCGCCGCGCCGCCGCGTCACCACCTGTCAGAAGTGCATCCGCACGCCCGACCTTGACCGCGTGGGTCACACCGCCCGTCACGGCACGTACTTTGAAATGCTCGGCAACTTCAGCTTCGGCGACTACTTCAAGCACGAAGCCATCGCGTGGGCATGGGAGTTCTTGACGAAGGTCATCGAGATCCCGGCAGAGCTTCTCTGGCCGTCGATCTACGAAAACGACGACGAAGCCTACGACATCTGGACGAAGGAGATCGGCGTCGACCCGACGCACGTCGTCCGTCTGGGCAAGGAAGACAACTTCTGGGAGCATGGCTCCGGTCCCTGCGGTCCCTGCTCCGAGATCTACTTCGACCGCGGCGAAAAGTACGGCTGCGGCTCGCCCGACTGCAAGCCGGGCTGCGACTGCGACCGCTACATGGAGATCTGGAACAACGTCTTCTCGCAGTTCAACAACGACGGCAACGGCAACTACACCGAGCTGATCCAGAAGAACATCGACACCGGCATGGGTCTCGAACGTCTCGCCTGCGTCATGCAGGGCGTGGACAACCTCTTTGAGGTCGACACCGTGCGCAAGATCCTCGACACCGTATGCTCCATCGCGGGCAAACAGTACGGCGTCAACGCGGAAAACGACATTTCCATCCGCGTCGTGACCGACCACATCCGCAGCGCGACCTTCATGATCTCGGACGGCGTTATCCCGTCCAACGAGGGACGCGGCTACGTCCTGCGCCGGATCCTCCGCCGCGCATCGCGTCACGGCAAGCTGCTCGGCATCGACCACGCCTTCCTGACCGGTCTGTGCGAGGTCGTCATCGAGCAGAACGTCGGCGCTTATCCGGAGCTTGCCGAAAAGCACGACTATATCCTAAAGGTCATTTCGATGGAGGAAGAACGCTTCGACGCGACCATCGACGCCGGACTCGGCATCCTGAGCGGTCTGACCGAGCGCGCAGCCGAAAAGGGCGAGACCGTCATCCCCGGCAGCGAGGTCTTCAAGCTCTACGACACGTTCGGCTTCCCGATCGACCTCACCCGTGAGATCGTCGGCGAAAAGGGTCTGACCGTCGACGAGGAAGGCTTTACGAAGCTGATGAACGAGCAGAAATCCCGCGCACGTTCCGCCCGCGCGAACATTTCGGGCTGGAGCGACACGTCGAAGACCCTGCTCGCCGAGCTTCCCAAGACGAACTTCACCGGCTACACCGAAACGACGACCGCGGACTGCAAGGTCCTCGCGCTGATCGTCGACGACGCGCCGGTCGAGCGCGTCTCCGAAGGCGACGTCACCGTCATTCTCGACAAAACGCCCTTCTACGGCGAGGGCGGCGGTCAGGTCGGCGACACCGGCGTGATCACGGCGGGAACGCTCACGCTGAACGTTGTTGACACGAAGAAATCCGACGGCGTTTATATCCACCTCTGCAATGTCGCCAACGGCGAGGTCGCGGTCGGCGGACTTGTCACGGCTGAGGTCGATCCCGCGCGCCGCATGGCGATCAGGCGCAATCACTCCGCGGCTCACCTCTTACAGGCGGCTCTGCGCACCGTTCTCGGTAAGCACGTCGAACAGGCGGGCTCCTACGTCGACCCCTTCCGCTGCCGTTTCGACTTCACGCACTTCGCGGCAATGACCGCTGACGAGCTTGCAAAGGCCGAAGCGCTCGTCAACGAGCAGATCCTGCTCGGCAGCCCGATCGTCACGACCGAAACCGACATCGAATCCGCGCGCAAGGCGGGCGCAATGGCGCTGTTCGGCGAAAAGTACGGCGCAGTCGTCCGCATGGTCAGGATGGGGGACTTCTCCACCGAGCTTTGCGGCGGTACGCATCTTGACAACACCGGCAAGGTCGGTCTGTTCAAGATCGTCTCCGAGTCCTCGGTCGCAGCCGGCGTCCGCCGTGTCGAAGCGATCACCGGTCTCGAAGTCCTCGCCGAAATGAAGCGTGAGGAAGCCCTCATCGCCGACGCGGCAAAGGAAATGAAGACCGCTCCCGCCGACATCGCAAAGCGCGCCGCGCAGCTCGCCGACGAGCTGAAAGCGGCAAAGCACGAGATAGAAGCGCTCAACGCAAAGATCGCCTCCTCAAAGACCGCCGACATCATGAAGGACGCGGTCGCGGTCGGCTCGGTCAGGGTGGTCACGCAGGTCACGGAGGGCATGACGCCCGACGCGGCTCGTCAGGTCATCGACGACCTCAAAGCGAAGGACGCATCGGTCGTCGTCGTTCTGTCGACCAACGCGGACGGTAAGCTGAACCTCGTCTGCGGCTGCGGCAAGGACGCGGTCGCAGCCGGCGCTCACGCTGGTAAGATCATCGGTCAGATCGCGGTTCTGGCAGGCGGCAAGGGCGGCGGACGTCCCGACAGTGCTACCTCGGGCGGTAAGGACGCAACGAAGATAGGCGAGGCACTCGAGAGCGCAAAGACGACGCTTGCGGAGATGATAAAGTAACCGCGTTCTTTTTCACGACCGTTCGGTTTTTCGGGGAGGAGACGACAGAGATGAACAATTTTTTCAGCCGTTTTCTTTTGCTTGAGCTTATCATGACCTATGACTACGACAAGCCGAGAAAAATGACGATCTACGGATTTATGATCATGAAGTACGGCTATATCCTGTCCGCGATCGCCGCGCTCATACTGATCGCAAAACATAGCCTGATCGGTATCGCAGTCTTCTTCATTTGCCCGATCATTTTCCTGATCATCGGATTCCGCGTTCTGCGGCACGGCGAGATGCTCGAAGAACAGGAGGCGGCATATCATACCGATCCGGTGTCATCCCGCGACGACGCGGAGACGGACGGG
>JAZRXB010000225.1:0-2396 GCA_045600005.1 Eubacteriales bacterium
CGACCTCGAAAAGTCCGCCGAGCTGTACGAGACCCTCATCGCCTCGACCAACCGTCCCGCGTCCGCCGCGGCGGACGATCTGCGCGCGGACGACTGGGCGGTCTGGCGCGACGGGAAGAAGATCTGCATCGCCGGGTCCGATTCGATCGACGCGGCGCTCGACTGGTTCTTCGAGAACTGCATGTCGGGCGGGAACGTCTACGTCCCCGACGGACTGTCCGAATTCCGCCGCTTTGAATACGCCGTCGACTCGATCATGATCGCCGGAAAGGATCTTTCCGAGACGATGATCCGCTACTCGCCCGGCAGCGACATCTGCGAAAACGTCGCAAGACAGCTCGCGTCCGAGCTGAAAGCGCTCTGCGGGCGGAGCATCACCGTCGGCACGACGAGCAATCACGCGGGGACCATCTTCATTTCGAGCGATATGTGCGAGAATCTGGTCGAACACAACATCGCCGTCGACGAGGAGGGCTCGCTCGTCCTGACCTCCGGAATGTTCGTCAACATAAAAGATACTGCCGAAATGCTGCTCGACGAGATCAAGGCGGGCGGCAAAAATATCACGTTTGACAAGACCTATCGTCTTGTAAAGGAGGGCATCATGCCGGACAACAAACACATCGCGGACAAAGCGTTCCTCGACGGCTTACAGGCCAAAGCCGACGGGATGAAGGAAACCGTTCTGTCGACCAGATCCGAGTATACGCTCGGCGCGGGCGGAACCGTCTTCTACGTCTCCGCCGACGGCGACGACAGCAACGACGGCAGGAGCGAAGCGGCTCCGGTCAAAACGCTCGACAAGGTAAACTCGCTGCCCGCGAAGGCGGGCGACGTCATCCTGTTCCGGCGCGGCGATATGTTCCGCGGCGTAGTCAAGCCGAAGGGCGGCGTTACGCTGTCCGCATACGGCGAGGGCGACAAGCCGACCATCTGCTCCTCTCCGCGCGACTACGCGGATCCGTCGCTCTGGACGGAAACCTCGATCCCGAACGTCTGGAAGCTGACCGATAAGCTCGAAAACGTCGGCGTCATCACGTTCAACCACGACCCGCAGGAGCTTGGCAGCTACGACGTGCTTCACGCGAACCTGAGGATCAAGGACAAGGACCTCGAAACGATCGCCGATCTGAAAAATGACCTCGACTTTTATAGCGATCTTTACACGAACGACCTCTACCTCTGCTCGACCGGAGGCAACCCCGGCGAACGCTTCGAGCGCATCGAGATCGCGCCCCGCGTCAACACGGTCAGCGCGCCGAGCAACACGGTCGTCGACAACCTGCACATCACGATGTGCGGCGCGCACGGCGTTTCGATCGGCACGACGAAGAACGTCACCGTCCGCAACTGCGTATTCGACTGGCTGGGCGGCTCGATCCTGACCGGCTACAACGGCGCGAACGTCACCCGCTACGGCAACGCCGTACAGGTTTACGGCGGCTGCGACGGCTACTATGTCTACAACAACTGGATCTATCAGATCTACGACACCGGCATCACGCATCAGTACAACTCCGCCGCGAAGAAAAACGTCATGAACGACGTGCAGTACTACGACAATCTGATCGAATACTGCTTCTGGTGTCTGGAATACTACAACGTCAAGTCGGACTACAACGAGACGACGAACGTTTCCATCCACGACAACTTCTGCCGTTACAGCGGCTACGGCTGGGGCTGCCCCGGACGCGAGACCGGCTCGCCGATGTACAGCATGGGCTCGGCTCCCGACCACTCCGCGAACATCGTGACCGAGAACAACATCTTCGAGCGTGCGCTCGGCTGGATGATCCTGCATTCGGGAACGCTGGAGGAGGAAGGCGCGGTCACGTTCAACAGGAACACGTTCGTGCAGTATTTCGGCTCGCGCTACGTGAACTACGGCGGCAAGACCTATATGTTCAACGCGGACGTCGATCAGACGATCCTGCAAACGCTGGGCGACACCGACTCCGAGTATTACTATATTATGGAAGAACAGATCGATCCCTTCGTGAAATAACGAAAATAATCGGGGAAAATCCGCAAAACCCCTTGACAAACCGGGACGGGCGTGTTATAATAGTAAGGTCAACAGGAAAGCTCCGCAAAGCCGACCCGCTTGATACGCGCTCGTAGCTCAGTGGATAGAGTGCCCGGCTACGAACCGGTAGGTCGAGGGTTCGAACCCCCCCGGGCGCGCCAGAAAAAGCCTCATTTGTCTGCAAAGACAAATGAGGTTTTTTCTGTGAAAGAAATCCCTAACGGGATTTGTGAAATGCGCTTCGCGCGTGAAAGCGACTTTGGCGCATGAAATACCTGCGGGCGCGGGGAATTCTTTCATTATGCTTGAAGTGTTCACAATTTCTGTGCTATACTATAAATAACAGAACATCCCGAAAGGAGCATTCCAT
>JAZRXB010000226.1:0-13432 GCA_045600005.1 Eubacteriales bacterium
GTACAAATCTCGTCGGCATAGGAGGTACTATGCCTTCCGGGGTTTGTTTCGTCAGACGGGAAATCTGACGGCGCAATCGCACCATCAGAACTGTGCGGTAATGCCTTAAACAATCGGCTATTGATTTCTGAAAGGAAAGGATGTGCTTTCATGAAGCTGTTTACCTCTTATTACGATACCTTTGCGGGGAAGGTCCTCCCGCAGGAACGCTTCGCGTTCGCGCCGGAGCTTGGCGCGGGTCTGCCCGGCGGCTCGCTCGCGCTCGACAAAATTTCGGATGAAGCCAGGCGCGACCTCATCGGGCGCGCCGAAGCCTTCCTCGACGTCCCCTATCCGCAGGTCCTCGCCACGCTCGCCGCGCAGTTCGACCGCACGGGAAACCGCGCGATCTTTGAAAATCCCTATCAGCAGCGCCGCCTGATGGCGCTCGTCTTCGCGCTCGCCGAAGCCTTGGAGAAAAAAGGACGCTTCGCCGACCGGCTGATGGACGGCGTGTGGCTGATCTGCGACGAATCCGACTGGGTGATCTCGGCGCATATGCCGCACGGCAGGCTCCTCAACCCGTGGTTCGGGGACGACCATCCCTACATCGATCTGTTCTCCGCCGAGACCGGCGCGACGCTCGCCTTCATCGACCGAATCGCCGGAGATATCCTCGATTCCCTCACGCCCCTTCTGCGCGAACGCATCCGCTTCTGTCTCGAAAAGCGGATCATCCGCCCCTTCCTCGCCAACGATATGTACTGGATGGGCTTCGACGGACGCACGGTCAACAACTGGAACCCGTGGATCCTGTCGAACGTGCTGATCGTGACCGCCGCCGTCGAGGACGACACCTCGGTGCGCGAAGCGGTCGTCAATCGCGCCGTGAAGTCGCTCGACTGCTTCGTCAACGGCTACGATACCGACGGCGGCTGCGACGAAGGTCCGAGCTACTGGGGCGCGGCGGGAGGTTCGCTGTTCGACTGTCTCGAGCTGTTATGGGACATGACCGGCGGGCAGTTCGACCTGTTCGGAAGCGAGCTTGTCCGGCGCATGGGCGAATACGAGGCGGATTTCCACATCAGTGGGGATTATTACATCGACTTTGCCGACTGCCCGCCGCATCTTCATCCGGATCACCGCATGATCGCGCGCTTCGGCCGCCGCGTCGGGTCGGACCGGCTGTTCCGCTTCGGCGCGCATTACTGCGCCGGGGAGCCGAACCGGATGGACGGTCACTGGCACCTTTACCGCACGCTCAAGGACCTGTTTGAAGTCCTCCCGACCGACGCGCCGTATGCGCCTTCGACCTCCGTCTGGTACGACGGCATCGGAGTCATGAGCGAGCGCGAGCAGCCGGTCGACGACAAGGGCTTCTTCCTCGCCGTCAAGGGCGGACACAACGCCGAGAGCCACAATCACAACGACGTCGGAAGCTTCATCGTCTACTCGGACGGCGAGCCGCTTCTCGTCGACGCGGGCGTCGGCGCTTACACGGCAAAGACCTTCAGCGGCGCACGCTACACGATCTGGTCGATGCGTTCCGATCACCACAATCTGCCGACCGTCAACGGCTTCACGCAGAAGGCGGGACGCGCCTTTGCCGCGAAAAACGCCGTGCGGGACGTTTCGTCCCATTCCCTGACGCTCGACATCGCCGACGCCTATCCGAAGGAAGCGGGACTGATCTCTCTGACCCGCCGCGCATCGCTGGAAAACGGCGTCGTCGCCGTGTCCGACCGCATCACGCTCGCGTCGTCCGGCGAAGCCGTCTTCACGCTGATGTGCGCCGACGAGCCGACCGTCCGCGACGCGCACACGCTCGTCTTCCCGGACGGCAGTATCCTTGAAACCTCCGCCAACCTGACCGCTTCGATCGACCGCGCCTTCAACATGGACGCGGAAGACGATTCCATCCGCCGCCGCTGGGGTCGGACGCTCACCCGCGTACTCTTAAAAACATCGCCCTTCGTCTCCGACACGTTCGCCCTGACCATCCGCCATGGGGCTTGACCGTTTGATTTAAGGAAAATTACAAATGAAAAAAAGCACCCTTCACAGCTTTATCCTCACCGCAGTTCTCTTTCTCGCATTTCTCCTGTTCACCGCCGCCGTCCTGACCGTCGACGTGCAGCCCATCGGACCGGAAGGCTCGCCGGTCGGCTTCGCAAAGCTGAACGGCTGGTTCCGCGACACGGTAAAGGTCAATCTGACGCTTTATAAACTGACCGATCATCTCGGCTGTCTCGCCCTGCTCGTGGCGGCGGGCTTCGGCTGTCTCGGACTTTACCAGCTCGTGAAGCAGAAAAGTCTCCTCGGCGTGAACTACCGCATCCTTCTGCTCGGCGTGTTCTACGTGATCGTCCTCTGCTTCTACGTTTTCTTCGAGATCGCGGTGGTCAACTTCCGCCCGGTCATTCTCGAAGAAGGGCTGGAAGCGTCCTACCCGTCGTCGCACACCGTGCTGGGCGTCTGCATCATGCTGACGGCGATGATGGAATTCCGCTACCTGTTCTGGAAAAAGAAAGCGCTCTGCGATCTCCTCGATGTGGTATGCTGGGTCCTCTGCGCGGCGATCGTGCTGGGACGGCTGATCTCCGGCGTTCACTGGCTGACCGACATCATGGGCGGTATGCTGCTTTCGGCGTCTCTCGTGCTGCTGTACCGTTCCGCCGTCCTGCTCGTGAGCGACAGGATCCATGAATTCATGGAGAAAAAGTGCTGACTGAAACGAAACCGACCCGCCTGAAGCGGGTCGGTTTTTCTTATGGTTCCTTCTGAAAGTCTGCGGGTTCGGCTTTTCCCGGTTTCCTCTGAAAAACGCCGGGACGGGGTTTCACGGTTTCCTCCGATAATCCACAGGTTCGTGTAAAACAGGATGCGTTACCCGCCGGTTTGCATTTCTTCCCGGCTTTTCTGCGCCTTATTTTCCGAACATCTCCTCAAACCATTCGAGCAGCCGGAACCGGACGGCGATATCCGGTCCGCTTCCGGTGATCAGCCTGATCTGACGCGGCGTCAGACCGGCCGCCAGCAGCTTTTCTCCCGTCCCGTCGGTCAGGACTTCACCCTCCGCCTTTTCGGAAAGCGCCGCCGCCGTGCAGAGCTGCGGGAACAGGATGCACCACCAGTTGTGTCCCGCCGCGTCCCCGATCATCACCCGAAGCGAATCGTAGCTTCCCGCCGGAAGCGCGAAGCCCGCGTAGGTCCGGGTCGGATAACGCTCGCGCGTCAGCGTCACCCGCACGGCTTCTTCGCTGCCGCGTGAGCGCAGAACGCTCTCCGCCGTTTCCCGGAAGCCGTCGAGATTCGCTTCAAGAGCGCACTTTGCGTCGCAGAGCGCCGTCACCCCGTCGGTCAGACGCGCGGCTTCGGCAAGGACCGCGTCGCGGACCGCCAGCTTGTCCGCCTGATCGGCCTCGGAATCGGAGTTGGCCAGCACGTGAAGACGGATCACGCGGTCGTAGAGCGCCGCGTCCTCCGCGTCGGGCGCGGCGGCGCAGAACGGCAGGAACAGCGCCGTCAAAATCGAAAAGGTCAGAAAAAACACGCCGAGCCGGTCGGTTTCCCGTTTCATGAAAATCCCCTCCTGTCGGAATCGGTACGGTAAGTATCGACCGTGCAGAGGGGATTTATTCATTTATCGGAACGGACAGGGCTCAGATGAGAGACGCCGTTCTTCCATGCGCGCCGTTTTCGCACGAAACCCGAGGTTTCGTATGAATCCGCGTTTTACCGCACCTCTCCCCGCGTTTCGGACAGATACCCGCGGTCGCACGTGACCACCGCGTTGTACCGCGCGTCGAGCGCATGGATGCGTCCGGTCAGAAGCTCCGAGATCGTCCGGTCGGACAGCAGACAGCCGGAGGGGACCGTCACGTCGAAGATCAGATTCGTATAGGTGCGTCCGCGCACCAGCCGGAAGTCGTGCATCCGGAGCGCCGAGCCGCATTCGTCCGACAGCGCGGCGGTCAGCTCCGTGACCCTGCCGCGCAGCTCGTTCGTCTCCGCGTCCGATATGACGACCGGGTCGAGGTGGATGACCAGCCGGATGTTCAGCTCGCGCAGGAAATCGAACTCGATGTTGTCGATGATGTCGTGGCTTTCGAGAAGGTCGCGTTCGGCGGAGACCTCCGCGTGGACCGACGCGAAGCGGCGGTCGGGACCGTAATTATGCACCATCAGATCGTGATAGCCGAGAATGCCGTCGTAGGACAGCAGTTTTTCACCGATCTTTCGGATCAGCGCCGGGTCTGGCGCCGCGCCGAGCAGCGGATTCGCCGTCTCGACCACCAGCTTCACGCCCGACACGAGGATGAACGCCGCCACCGCCGCGCCGAGATAGCCGTCGAGGTTCACGTCGAACGCCATCGAAACGACCGCGCCGAGCAGTACCGCCGCCGTCGAGATCACGTCGTTCCGGCTGTCCGCCGCGGCGGCGGTCAGCGCCGTCGAGCCGATGTACCGCCCGACCGTCCGGTAGAAGCGGCTCTGCCAGAGCTTGACGAGGATCGAAAGGATCAGGACGACCGGTCCGACCGGCGTGTACACCGTCACGTCGCCGTCGAAAATGCTTTTCACCGAGTCGATGAGAAAATGTCCGCCGAGAAACGCGATGAGCATCGCCACCGAAAGCCCGGTCAGGTATTCGATGCGCTCGTGACCGTAGGGGTGTTCCTCGTCGGCGGGTCTTCCGGCGAGCTTAAATCCGACCAGCGTCAGGACCGACGAGCCCGCGTCGCCGAGATTGTTCACCGCGTCGGCGGTCACGGAAATGCTATGCGTCAGCACGCCGAGAACGACCTTCGCAAGCGCGAGAGCCAGATTCGACACGATGCCGACGACGCCCGCCGCCGACGCGCACTTTTCCCGCACACGCGGGTCGGACGGGTCGGAAACGTCCTTCACAAACAGTTTTAACAGAAAGAGGTTCATATCGTCTCCTTTTCATCACAGGGGGAACGGCAGGCATCCTTTCTGTCAAAAGTCCGGTCGGACGGATGCCGTCGGGTCAGTTCAGTCCGAGGACCTTTTTCGCGGCAGAGAGAATGCCGAGCTTGCCGCTCTCGTAGGTCAGTCCGCCCTGCATATAGACTGTGTAGGGCGCGCGCATCGGTCCGTCCGCCGACAGCTCGATGGATGCGCCCTGCGTGAAGGTCCCCGCCGCCATGATCACTTCGTCCTGATAGCCCGGCATCGCCCACGGTTCGGGCGACACGTAGGCGTCGACCGGCGAGCCGCTCTGAATGCCCTGACAGAACGCGATCAGCTTTTCGGGAGAACCGAGACGGACGGTCTGGATGATATCCGCGCGCCGCTCGTTCCAGCGCGGGAACACGTCGCAGCCGAGCGCTTCAAAGAGATACGCGGCGAAGTGCATCGTCTTCATCGCCTGTGCGACGACGTGCGGCGCGAAGAAGAAGCCCATCATCATGCTGCGGTTCTGTCCGAGCGTGCAGCCGCATTCGAGTCCCACGCCGACCGAGGTCAGCCGGTAGCTGGCAAGCTCGACCGCGCGCGCGCAGCCCGCGATGTATCCGCCCGATTCGGCGATGCCGCCGCCCGGATTCTTGATGAGCGAGCCCATGATGAGATCCGCGCCGACCGCTGTCGGCTCGCGCGTCTCAGTGAATTCGCCATAGCAGTTGTCGACGATCACGTAAGCGTCCGAGCGCGCCTTGACGTACTTCACCACCTCGCCGATCTGTTCGACCGTGAGCGTCGGGCGGGTCATGTAGCCCTTCGAGCGCTGTAAGAAGACGGCCTTCACGCGCTTTCCGTGCTCGTCGAGCTTTTTCCCGACGCCGTCGAAGTCGATCCCCGCTTCGCAGAGCGGGACCTCGTCGTAGGAAACGCCGTAGTCGGCGAGCGAGCCGTTGCCCGGTGTGCCGGAAAGCCCGATGACCTGCTCCAGCGTGTCGTAGGGCTTGCCGGTCACAGACAGCAGCACATCGCCCGGACGGAGCAGTCCGTAGAGCGCGATGGAGATCGCCTGCGTGCCGTTGACGATGCTGTGGCGGACGAACGCGGCCTCTGCGCCGAACACATCGGCGTAGATCTTATCGAGCGTTTCCCTGCCCTTGTCGTCGTAGCCGTAGCCGGTCGTACCGTCGAAGCAGGCCGCGTCGAGACGGAATTTCCGGAACGAGTCCATGACCCGTTCGGTGTTTTCAAACGCGGTCTCGTCGATCTCGGCGAAGATCCCGGCAAGCTCGCGTTCGGCTTTCCTTGTCAGTTCTTTCAGATCAGGTGTCATTTATTTGACCTTTCTTTCATGAAAACCGGAGGTTTCGGTTAATTTCAGAGTTCGTTTACCAGCTTTTTGAAGACGTTCCCGCGCTCCTCGAAGTTCCTAAACAGATCGAAGCTGGCGGACGCGGGAGACAGGATCACCACGTCGCCGGGCGCGGCGGCGTTCTTCGCGGCGAGGACCGCGCCCTCAAAGCTGTCGGCTTCGATGAGCGGCGGCGACCCCGCGTAATCGGGACAGCCGAGCAGCGCGTCCTTTATTTTCGGCGCGGTCGCTCCGACCAGCACGACGGTCTTCGCGCAGTCGATGAGCGGCTTTGCGAGCGGCTCGTAGGGGATGTGCTTGTCGTAGCCGCCGCAGATGACGATGACCTTCTGCGTGAACGAGCGGAGAGCCGCTTCGGTGCGCGTCGGGCTTGAGTCGATCGAGCTGTTGTAGTATTTCACCCCGTCGAGCGTGCGGACCAGCTCGCAGCGATGCTCCACGCCGCCGAACGACCGCGCGATCTCCCGCACCGTTTCGTTCGACACATACCCCCGCGTCAGCGCGATGGCGGTCATGTAGTTTTCGACGTTGTGCCGTCCGGGGATCTTGATGTCCGAAACCGGCAGGATGTCCTCGATTCCCTCCGGCGTTTTCAGCACGATCACGCCGTCCTTTTCAAAGACCGCCCGCGGCGCGTCCGGCTCGCATTTCGCCGAGAAGAACGTGACCTCGCTTTTCGTGAGAGCCGCCATGCTCCGCGTGATCTCACAGCCCCAGTTGAGCATGACGCGCTCGTTTCCGGGATGGAGAAAGATATTCTCCTTCGAGACGGTATATTCCTCCATGCCGGTGTGCCAGTTGAGATGATTGGGCGAAACGTTCGTGACGGCGGCCGCGGAGGGAGAGCGGCGCATCGTGTGGAGCTGGAAGCTCGACAGCTCGACGACGGCATAGTCGTCGGGCGAAATGTCCTCGATCTCGGGCAGAAGGGGCTTTCCGATGTTGCCGCCCACGCGCACGACCGCCTTTGAACCGCGCTTTTCCAGCTCGGTTTTCAGGAACAGATAGGTCAGCGTGGTGGTCGTCGTCTTGCCGTCGCTGCCGGTGACGCCGAAGATCTTGCAGGGACACAGCTCGAAGAACAGCTCCATTTCGGACGTGAGGACCGCGCCGTTTTCGACCGCGCGCACGAGCTGCGGCACATCGCAGCGGATGCCGGGCGCCTTGAACAGAATGTCCTCGTCGATGTTTTCAAGATAATCCTCGCCGAGAAAGAGCTGAACGCCCTTCTTTTCAAGCTCGGCGGCGAGCGGTCCGAGCGCTTCTCCTGTTTTGCGGTCGCGCGCGGTGACGCGGACGCCGTGCCTTAATAAAAAATCGACCAGCGGCGTGTTGGAAACGCCGACGCCGATGACGGACGCGCGCTTTCCGCGCACGGACGCCAGATATTCGCTGAGCTTTGACATGAGATACCTCCGTCAGACAGACCAAAATACTATCCTGATTATATTATAATACGGATCGTTCCGTCTGGCAATAGGCAGATGTAAGAATTCTGTAAACATTCTTCCCGCGCCGGTTTTCCGCGCCCTTTTCGCCGGAAATTCCCTTGACAACGGCGCGCGGATGTGCTATCCTGTTACCGGAAAAAACAAAAAAGGAGCGTCCGTCATCATGATGAACGAAGAAGAAACGCTGAAAATCGAAACCGTCCGCACGTGGCTCGCCGCGTCGAAGCGCACCGTCTTTTTCGGCGGAGCGGGCGTGTCGACCGGAAGCGGCATCCCGGATTTCCGCGGGACCGCCGGTCTGTACGCTTCCCCCGACGAGACCTTCACCGACCCGCCGGAATATCTGTTAAGCAGCCGCTGTATGCGGCTGGAACCCGAAAAATTCTACCGCTGCTACCGCACGCATATGCTCTGTCCCGGCGCAAAGCCGAACGCCGCGCACCTCGTCCTTGCGAAGGCGGAAGCGGAGGGACGGCTGTTCGCCGTCGTAACGCAGAACATCGACGGTCTGCACGAAGCCGCCGGGTCGAAAAACATCTATGATCTGCACGGCACGTCCGCCGTCAACTACTGCGTGAAGTGCCGCAGACGCTATGAGACCTCATTCGTCGCCGAAAGCGCCGGGATCCCGCGCTGTGAATGCGGCGGCATGGTTCGTCCGGACGTCGTGATGTACGGCGAAGGGCTTGACGACCGCGTGTTCGCGGGAGCCGAAGCCGCGATGGACTCCGCCGACCTGCTGATCGTCGCCGGAACGTCGCTCGTCGTCTATCCCGCCGCAGGGCTGGTCGAGCACACGACCGCCGGGCATATCGTTTTCATCAACCTCACGCCGACGCCGCTCGACAGCCGCGCCGATCTCATCCTGCGCGGCGATCTCGTAGACCTGCTCGTCCGGATCTTCGCGTAAGCGCCCGTTCCGCGCGAACCGGCGGCATTCCAAACTCCACACTCTGTCTGCGTCCGGAATCCCGAAGAACCGCAGCAGAAATACCTGCCGAAAAGAGAGAAGATCTCTGATCGACAGGCATTGAAAAAGTATTGACGCCCTAACGGGCAATGATGCGATGTTTTTTCACTCCGGTCTGCGCGCCGTCATGACGATGTAGTTCTTGTCCTCGAGCCGTTCGACCTCGAAATCGACGAAGCCCGCGCCGAGCAGAAGCCGCTCCTCGCTCTCGATGGCGAGCGGCGTGTCGAAATGCCGCATGATCGTCGGATTCACCCGGAAGGTCTCGAAGCATTCGAGCTGCTCCTCACGGGTCTCGAAGAAACGGTCGGAGTTGACGAAAAGTCCGCCCGGCTTCAGCGCGGCGAAAATTTTCGCGTAAAGACGCGCCTTGTCGCACTCGTCAAAGTGATGGAGCGCCGCCGACGAGATCACCGCGTCGTATTCTCCGCCGAAATCGGTCGAGAAGAAGTCGCCGCAGATCGTGTCGAGCTTATCCGCGAACGGACGCTGTTTCAGATATTCGAGCATCTGATCGGCGATGTCCATCCCCGTCACCCGCGCGTCCGGGAAGCGCTCGAACAGCGGGAAAAGCTCCAGTCCCGTTCCGACGCCGAGGTCGAGCACGCGCTTCGTCCCTTCGGCGAGGTGCGGGATGATCGCTTCCTTGTTCGCCATCATCGGTCCGTGAACGGTGTCGAAGTTGACGCCCGCCTTTTCGTTGAAGAATTCCTTCATTTCCTCATTGCGTTTTGCAAGATCCATATTGTTCTCCCTTTCTGTTAAGGCAGCACCGCACAATTCACGGCTTTCGCCTTGATGGCACGCTTGCTTGCATCTTTCCCGTCATACTGTACAGATTTCGTCGGCATAGGAGGTACTATGCCTTCCGGGGTTTGTTTCGTCTGACGGGAAATCTGACGGCGCAATCGCACCGTCAGAACTGTGCGGTAATGCCTTAAATACCATAAGCTGAGGCGGGAAAACCCGCCGCAGCCTTTTCAGACGCTGTCCGCTCAGACAGCTCAGTCGACGATATTCTTTCCGTCGTCGTAGAAGTAGATGCTGCGCTCGGCGACGCCGTTCTTGTACAGACCGGTCAGCAGCGGAGCCGGACGCTCGAAGCGGTACTTCGTTTCGACCGCCCTGCCGGTGCGTCCCGATTCGAGGATGCCCTTGACGACTTCGAGCGTGTGGCAGCTCATCTCGGCGGACAGACGCGGCGGACGGCCCGTGCGCAGCGCCCACGCCATATCCGCGATGCCGACGCCGCGGCTCCACTCGTTCGGGAACGGAGACGGGAATTCCACCTTGTCGATCCCGGCGCGGCGGATGTAGTTCATGTCGCCGAAGTTGTTCGGGTCGGCGATGTACAGCGTTCCCTCCGTTCCGTCGATGTGGAACGAATGACTGCCCGCCGGCGCGTCGGAGTTGATCGCGATCGTGCAGAGGAAGCCGTTTTCAAATTCCAGCACGCCCGCGATGCGGTTCTCGGTGTCCATGAAGAAGTTCTCGTTGAAGCTCGAATGGCGCGGGTTCAGGTATGGACGGTCCGGCTCGTAGGTGTCGGCGACGCCGAAGACGCGCTTCACCGGCCCGAAGATGCTGAAGAGCGTGTGCAGATAGTATCCGCCCATGTCGTAGGGGATGCCGCCGCCGCGCCGCACGACCGAATAGCGGCGGACCGCGTCGTCCGCGTCGGATTTGATGAGCTGATAGTTCCGTCCAAGGCTGATCGCGCCCATGACGGGCTTGCCGATCAGTCCCTTGTCGACGATATAGCGCGCGGTCTGCATCGACGCGCCGAGGAAGGTATCGGGCGCGCAGGCGAGCATCAGACCCTTCGATTTTGCGAGCGCGTAAAGCTCGTCCGCTTCATCCATGTTGTCGGCGAGCATTTTTTCGCTGTAACAGTGCTTTCCGGCTTCGAGGATCATCTTCGAGACCTCATAGTGCGCCGAAGCGTAGGTGAGGTTGGCGACGATCTCGATCTCCGGGTCGGCGAGCAGCTCCTCGTCGGACATCTTTTTGAGTCCGAACTGTTCGCAGCGCTGAGTCACCTTGGAATCCACCAGGTCGGCGGCGGCGACGAGGTTCGTGATCGAAAAGCTCTTGGTGAGATTGGTCATGTAGGTGCTGCTGATCATGCCGCACCCGATGACGCCGATCTTGACGGGATTGAATTTCATGGTATCCGCTCCTTTTATCTATAATTCAAAGTTGTTTTTCTCCGTTTTGAGGGTACGTTCCGCGGCAGACAGTCCGCCCCCGTATGTTCATTATAATACGAACCGTCCGCGATTGCTTGCTTTATTTTCATATTTCTGTTGCATTTTTTCATCCTTCGTGGTATAATGAACGCAGAAAGCGGTATTACGCTGCGAAAGGAGCGACCGGCATGACCGTATCCGACGATCTCCCCGAACGGAGAATGCACCGCGTCCAGCTCGACGCGCCGATCACGTTCCATCATTTCAACTGGGTGACCGACTTCCACGAGCATTGGCACGACTATTACGAATGGATCTTCTACTACGACTGCGAGGGACGCTGTGTGCTGAACAATACGTCCTACCCGATCACGGGCGGCACGTCGGTGCTGCTCTCCCCCTGCGATTTCCACCGCACCGAGGTGACGAAGCGGACCGAAACGACGCGGCATATCCGCATCTGCTTCACGACGGCGGCGATCCCGTGGTTCACGCCGGAGAGCGGGACCTATCTCGACCGCTCCGACCCGTTCTTGGAAAAGCTGCTCGTCCTCTTCGCCGACGCTTCCTTTGAGGAACGGCGGCACCTTCTGACGGCGATGCTGATGCGCAACGCGAACACCGCCGTCCCGATCGCCGACAGCACCGGCGACTGCACGTTCCGGCTCGTGCGGGAAGCGATGTCCTATCTGCACGCGCATTTTCCCGAAGCGACGCTTCCGCTGACGGCGCGAAGCTGCGGCGTGAGCGCCGGATATCTGTCGAGCATCTTCCCGAAATATGCGGGCATGACCTTTGAAACGATGCTGACGACCGTCCGTCTCGATCACGCGCGCGCTCTGCTGACCGGGACCGACCGCACCGTGACCGACGTCGCGCTCTGCTGCGGATACAGCAATCTGTCGCATTTTCTGCGCACCTTCAAGCGCTTCGTCGGCGTCACGCCGACCGGCTACCGCCAGCAGAACCGTCAGAGCTGACCGTTCACGAACGGTTATCTCAGAAATTCGGAAAATCCGCGAAAAAGCAAAATGCGGCGCCCGTCGTATCGGGTTTTGTTTTCTTTCTCATGGATTTTCAGAGTCCGCCTTGACCTCGCCGTCGCGCCGGTCGTCCCGGTCCCGCACGATAAAGCGGCATTCCGGGTAATCCTTCTCGCGCATGAAGCGGTTCGGGTCGTCGTAGCGGTGTCCGAACCGTTTGTCACCGCAGAGCCGCCAGACGCAGGTCTCGCCGAACTCGTAATCGTCGAGCATCACCGCGTCGCTGTAATGGACCGCGCCGACCGATACGCCGAGCTGACGGTCGATCTCCCATAACATCGGGCTTTTCGCCATCAGACGGTCGTGATACTTCGGATGCTCCGGGTCGGGCGACTCGGTCGTCATCGCAAAATAGCGTCCGTTCGGCGCCTGGCGGAGCGTTCCGGGCAGGATCTCGCCGCTGAGCATCGGGAACACCGGCGCGTAGTCGCTCTCCTTCACTTCGCCGCGCACCTTCGCCCGGCAGGTGAATTCCGGCTCGCGCAGTACCTTTTCGTTGTGATCGTAGGTCGAGACCGTGATCACGTCTCCGTCCACGTCAAGGATGCGGCTCTGCCGCTGACCGTCGCGCGAGCCGAAGGTCGTGCCGACCAGAAAATGCTCCGCGCCGTCGAACGTGACGTGACTTCCCTCATGGTCGTGACCCATGTGATAATGCCCGTTGAACCACATCATGATCGAGCGCTCGTCCCGGAGAAGCGTTCTCCAGCGTCCGATATCGTGATCCTGATCGAGAAAACCGTTCGCCGCGCGGATATGCACCATCGGCACGGTCAGAAGCCCGCACCCGGCAGGCGGCGCGTGCGTGACCAGCACGGCGGGCTTGTCCGGCTCGGCTTCGAGCGCCTGTTTCAGAGCGGCGAAGTGCCCGTCGCTGACGCGGTTCTCGTAGTGGCAGATGAATTCCTCCTTTGTCTGGATATCGGTGTGCAGACAGATCAGATTGAAGCTGCCGCAGTCGATCACACGGTTCTCCGGCGGAAAGCCGAACGCCCGCGTGTACGCCGCACGGACCGTTCCGGCCTTGTAGCGCTCCTCGCCCGCTTCCCACTGAACGTCATGGTTTCCGAGCAGAGGGATCAGCTCCTTACAGCGGATCTTCCGCAGATCCTCCGCCGCGACCGAAAGGACCTCGTAGTCTCCGAACGCGCTGCCGTAGCCGTAGTCTCCGACCACGACGACGAGATCGGGCGACAGAGCGTCGATCTCCTCCGGCAGCGTGCCCAGCCGCTGTCCCTTGCCGAACTGTAAATCTCCGATGATTGCGATTCTCATACAGACGCCTCGTTTCAGGTTGTTTTTCTTATATGATACCGCAGATCAGCCGAAAAGTCAATAGGCGGACGCGCGATCGCGCGTCCGCCTTGCGTTTTCCTGTTCGTCTGTGCTTGTGCGCCTGCCGGACTTTCGCGTCCGACCGCGTTTTCGCGTCCGACCGCGATTTCATGTCCGACCGCGTTTTCGCGTCCGACCGCGTTTTCGCGTCCGACCGCGATTTCATG
>JAZRXB010000227.1:0-4117 GCA_045600005.1 Eubacteriales bacterium
GAAATGGGGATAGCTGACAAAATAAATTTTGTCAGCCACGATAAGCGCGAGTACCGATTGTAAAACGTAGTTTTACAATCGACTAACAATTACATTCAAATGGAGGGAATACCATGTATGCAGACGATATGAACCGTGCTCTTGACTACATTGAAGCGCATCTGACGGAAGACATTTCGCTCCGGGAGCTGGCGGGCATCATGCGGCTGTCGGTCTACGAGCTGAGACGGATCTTCGCGTTCATCATCGGACTGCCGCTGTCGGAGTACATCCGGCTGCGCAGGCTTTCCTGTGCCGTGTTCGATCTGCAGAACGGAGACATGACGGTCACTGAACTGGCGCAGCGTTACCGGTACGATTCCCCGTCCTCCTTTTCGCGGGCGTTCCGGGATATGCAGGGCATTTCGCCGAGCGAGGCGCGGAAAAGCGGCGCGCTGCTGACGACGGTCCCGCGCGTTTCGCTGAATGTTTCGGTCGGAAGCGTCGCGGGGATCCCGTTCCGGCTGGAACGGGAAGGCGGGGGAAAGCTGATCGGCTATACCGGCATTTCACGCGAGACGGAGGACGGCTGCTGCGAGGATATCTGGGACGCCTATTTCGCAGGCGGATACCACGACCGGCTGCTCGAAGCCGGACTGCTCGGCGGACGGTTCGGCGAATACGCCGCCTATGAAAACGAGGGCGACAGCTTTGTGCGCTGTACCATCGGCGCACTGATGGGAGCCGATACGCCGGTCCCGGAGGGCATGACGTCGCTCGAGGTGCCGCCTGCACTGTGGGGTGTGTTCGAGATCACGGGCGCGGAAAGCGCACAGATCAACGACGCCTATTACCGGATGCTGTCCGACTGGCTCGAAAGCTCGGCTTACGAGCGGGACGAAAAGGTGTGCAATCTGGAAGCTTTTCCGGCAGAGGAAGACGGGGATTCGGATACGATGGTCTGGCAGATCCGCTATCCGCTCAGACCGAAAACGACAAAATAGGCGATTGTAAAACTGCGTTTTACAATCGGTACTCGCGCTTATCGTTGCCGGCAAAACTTGTTTTGACGGCTCTCCCCTTATCGGCGCGAGGGCTCGCCCCGGCTCGCCTTAGAGGTGTTTTTATTATAACGTTTTCATCTTAAAGCATTAAACAATCGGCTAAAAACGACAAAATAAAGGGAGGAAAATCAGAGGATGAGAGACGATGTGGTTCTGATCACCGGCGCGTCGAGCGGCTTCGGAAAGGCTGCCGCAAAACGCTTTGCCGACGAGGGCTGCCGGGTGGTGATCACGGGACGGAGGCGGGAAGCTCTCGAAGAAGCGGCGCGTGAGACCGGCGCGGTCCCGTTTCAGGCGGACGCGACCGATCCCGCCGACTGGGACAGGCTGTATGCTTACATAAAGGAAGAATTCGGGCGGCTCGACCTGCTTCTCAACAACGCCGGCGGAGGAGTCGCCATCCGCGAGGTCGCCGAGCTGACGGCGGAGGAGATCGACCGGACGATCCATCTGAATCTGAACAGCTGCGTATACGGCTGCCGCGCATTTGCACCGCTGTTCAGGGCGCAGAAGGGCGGAACGATCATGAACGTTTCGTCGGTCTGCGCGAAGGAAGCATGGCCCGGCTGGTCGGTTTACGCGGCGGCAAAGTGGGGCGTGCTGGGCTTTACGAAGGGGCTGGCGACCGAGCTTGCGCCCTATGGTTTGCGCGTGACCTGCCTTGTTCCCGGCGCGGGCGATACGAATTTTGACAATAATGCGAATTTTACCGGACGGGGCTCGGTCCCCGGACTGAAAGCGGAACAGATCGCCGATTCGATCGCGGCGATCTACCGGCTCCCGCCGAACGTCTGGGTCGAGGAAATGACCGTCTGGGGACTTGATCAGGTGGTGATTCCGTTATGATGAAACGAATGATCGAAGCCGAGAGCTTCACAAAACGCGGCGGCTGGCTGATCGAAACGCAGTCGATGGAACAGATGGGTTCGGCGTATCTGATGGCTCACGGCATGGGTGTGCCGGTGGAGGACGCCGAAACGACGGCTGTGATCGACGAGCCCGGCGTTTATACCTTCTGGGCGCGCACACGCGACTGGACGGCAGTATGGGGACGCGGCAAGCCTGCCGGACGCTTCACGCTGCTCGTGGACGGCAGACCGCTCGAAACGGTCCTCGGCACGAACGGCAGCGAGTGGAAATGGCAGAAAGCAGGCAGCGTCCGACTGGAAGCGGGAACGCATAAGCTCTCGCTGCACGACCTGACCGGCTTCAACGGCCGCTGCGACGCGGTCTGCTTCACCGACGGTGAGGACGAGCCGGAGCAGGACAACGAAAAAATGAAGAAGTTCCGCCGGACGCTCTGCGGGATCGAAGTCGAGGAATACCCGGAGGAATTCGATCTGATCGTCGCGGGCGGCGGCATGGCGGGCGTCTGCACGGCGCTGACCGCGATCCGGAACGGACTCAAAACGCTGCTTGTACAGGACCGCAGCGTGCTGGGCGGCTGCAACAGCTCGGAGATCCGCGTTTCGGCAGGAGGCGTACCGCACGCCGACCCTTATCCGAACATCGGAAACGTCGTTTCCGAGATCACGCCGATTATGGGAAGCGGCGGGACCTATGCCGCCGAATACTATGAGGACAGCCGCAAGCTCCACGCCTTTGAGCTGTCGCCGCGCAGTCTGTGGAAGCTCGAGTTGAATACCGCCGTCGTCGGTCTGACGCGCGAGGGAGATTCCATCACCTCGGTCGTCTGCCGTTCCTGCGTCACAGGAAAGGAGACCCGTTACCGCGCGAAGCTCTTTGCCGACTGTACGGGCGACGCGGTTCTGGCGCGCATGATGGGCGCAGAAATGATGTACGGCACGGAAGCGCGCTCCGCTTATGACGAATCGCTTGCGCCGGTGAAGGCGAAGAACGAGGTCATGGGACAGTCGGTGCTGTGGCTGTCGAGCGATACCGGTGCGCCGTCCGATTTCCCGGAGGTCGATTTCGGCTTCGAGGTGAACGACGACAACGTTCTCTATGTCACGGGCGGCGACTGGGAATGGGAGAGCGGACAGTACCGCAATCAGTCCGCCGAGGCGGAGTATATCCGCGACTACGCGATGATGGCGATCTACGCGAACTGGTCGTATCTCAAGCATCACTCCGCGCGAAAGGACGAATTTGCGAACCGGAAGCTCGACTGGGTGTCTCCCATCGGCGGCAAGCGCGAAAGCTGGCGCGTGGTCGGCGACCTCGTGCTGACGCAGAACGATATCGAAAACAAGGTCGACTACCCGGATAAGACCGCCGCCATCACATGGAACATCGACCTGCATTATCCCGACCCGGCGTTCCTCGGCAGAACGCCGGAGCCTTACCGTTCCTGCGCGTACCACCGCGGCATCGGCGCACCCTACGCCGTTCCCTACCGCTGTCTGTACGCAAGGGACGTGAAGAATCTGTTTCTCGGCGGACGCATCATTTCCTGCACGCACGTTGCGTTCGCGGCGGTCCGCGTCATGCGCACGCTCGGACAGCTCGGCGAGGTCGTCGGCATGGCGGCGGCGATCTGCAAAAAGCACGGAGTTCAGCCGCGCGGCGTTTACACGGATCATCTCGGCGAGCTGATCGAGCGGATGAAGAGGGGCGTTCCGGTGCCGTATTATCACGGCGGACTGCCGAGCGACCGTCACCAGACCTATCATTTCAAGGAGCTGGGGCATATTGCGATCCCGGAGACTTATCCGCGCATTCTGGCGGACGAAGCGCTCCGGAGCCGCATCGAAGCGCTTGACGTGATCCATGTGGACGGGAAAAAGATGAAGGACGTCACGGCGGACGATCTGCCGGAGAAGCGGTTCTGACGAATTATTCAATGAAGAACGCCCCCCCTGTCCGCGCCGACCGGCGCGTTGCTTTCTCCCACCTCGTCCTTTCAGGGAGAGAGCATTCCCGGAATTTGCCATGCCGTCGTGATCGAAAGTTGAGGTGCTGACATTGGAGACATTTCTTCCCTATCTGCGGGCGTTTCTGTGCGGAGGTCTGCTTTGCCTCGTCGGGCAGCTCCTGATCGACAGGACAAGGCTGACGCCTGCCCGGATCCTCACGGGCTATGTGGTGGCGGGCGTCCTGTTGGGCGCGGTCGG
>JAZRXB010000228.1:0-17890 GCA_045600005.1 Eubacteriales bacterium
CGGGCGGCGGTCTGATTCAGTGCGCTTTAGCGAGCGTTATCAGGGGATGCATGTTGTCTTTTACTGATCTCGTACTGTGAAAGCCGTTCATACTTTCATTTGTGCGGTGTTGCCTTGAATTTTTCTGCGTGTACCGCACACATTCTGCTTGATTTCTCTTGACATTTTCCGGATTTTGTGTTATAATTGATTCAAGTATATCTGTTGAATAAATGCAGGCTTTTTATCTCAGCGGCATCGACAGCATTCAGGATGCTGCGTCAGCCGGAGAAAGGGAAAGAAATGCACGAGGTTTTTTCGGGCGGATATATTCTGATCGGCGTCTGAATAACGGACATGACAGAACAAATCTAATAAAGGAGATATGGAAAATGAATTGCAGAAAAAGATTTGGTGTGATCCTGCTTGCCTTATGCTTGATCGCTTCCATGGGAAGCTCGACGGCATTGACCGCCGCGATTCCGGGCGGCAGCGATGGCTATGTCGAACATAAGGGCTGCGTGGATGTGCCTCCTCCCACGTTAAAGGGAGACGTCATGTGGGAAGGACCCGTGAGCGAAGCCGCCGGAGAATCCGGTTCGCAGGCTGCTGCCTACGAAGTCATCCGGCCTGAGCAGTACACGGTCTATCATAAGACCCTGACCGGAGAGTCTCTTGCAGTGGAACATGGGGAAGCCATGGGCGGCGAAACGGTCACGCTGTACGCAAGAAATGATTTCTCCGGATATTTGCTTGCGCCTAAGTCCCCCGGCAAAACGACGATCACCATTGAGCCTACCCGGATTTGTGAGTATCAGGAATTCCGGGTCCTTGAGGACGGCTGGTACAGGATCACTCCCTGCTACAAGCTCAATTGGGGCATCGAAGGTCTCCAGCAGTATTGCGTTGTTGCCAAAAAGGGCAATCAGTATGTGATCTGGACAAAGGATGAGCTTAACGAGGAAGAAAAGTACGCGATTTATGAGTCCTTCAGCACCAAGGTCAACGGTATGTTCGGCGCCAAGTATGAGAACTGTCAGTTCATGTATGCCAACGGCAGCACTCTGGAAGGCGTAACGATCAACGACGAATATATTTTATTCGACGTGAAAGCCACCTGGTCTCTGTACGCGGTAGGCGCCTATCTTCCGAGTTATGAGAGGTACTATGAGAGCGGCAGCAGCAATGAGTATACGTTTTACTACTGCGAGAACGGCCAGAGTCGTGCGTAAATCTGAATGCTGAATTTCTGAGGACGGGTCGAGCGGTCTGATGCTTCGTGTATCGAGGTACGGCGAAAGCTCGATCGGGATCCCGACGAGAGCATGGCGTAAAACGCGGATCACCGGACTGTCAGCTTCGACCTGATCGAACTGGTAAAGAAGACCTTCGACGAGAAGGGCATCCGGATCCCGTACAACCGGCTCGACGTTCACGTCAAAAACAGATGATTCAAACGAAAAAGCAGGGAAGCGATTCGCTTCCCGGCTTTTTATGCGTCTGTCCACAGTTTATGCCGCTTCGGTGAAACAAACAAGGTCTGACAAAGAAGAATTTGGAGAAACTCCTTCGGACACGGAATTCTAACGATCCCGCGGCTGAGGGATCGGTTCAGGGAAGGCGCCGTGCGGCATCTTTATTCCGCTTCAAAGGGATTTTATTTTTCTCCGCGTATTTTCCATAACTTCCCGCCGGGGTGCGGAGCGTCAGCTTGGGGCGGCCGACCCCTGACCGGGTACTGCGGACAAGGGGCGGATATCCATTCCGCCTTCCGGCAGCTGACGGGTGATTGCTTCCGAATTGATGTTCAAATGATGGTATCGTGAATTATCGGGGCGATGAACAGCGTTTTTTGCGCGAAAATTTCTTCAAAAACAGGGCATTGTATTGACAAACAGGGTGTTGTTTGATATAATTGTATCTGTATGAAGCTGTTTTGGAGTATTTTTGACGTTTATAAGCAGAAACGCTTTATGCCGTAAACGAATCCTTCGGCGTCATATTTCCGTGATATTTCTAAGGCAACCTCTAAAAATTCATGAGGAAGAAAAACAAACCCCGATACTATGGGTATCGCGTTTTGTTTTTCAACGGATTATTTGAATTTTTAGAGGTAACCCTAAGATAATGATGCCGGTCGAATGGGTTTCACGCTGTTCCGGCGCGGCAAAGAAGCCTTTGAAGCGGTTCTGAGATCGCTGTATGAAACGGAAAAAGCCGTGGTCATTCATCTTGACCGACCGTTTCCTTCATCATATATAAGCATCAGATCGGGCGCGCATTGTCGGCGTCGAAGCCGACCGGGCCTGTATATTTGATATTGTCAACATGGAGCCGACTGCCGTGAAAGCGGCAATGGCATGGATATGATCGAAAATGAATCGGAATCTATTGATCCTCGGAGCCGGACAGTACGGCTCGGTGGTAAGGGAAATCGCGCTGGAAACAGGCGCTTTTGATGAGATCGGCTATCTGGACGATTCGTTCGTCCCGGAAAATACGGAGAAAGACAGCGGCAGGCGGATCATCGGAAAACTGAACGGCTGTGAGCGGTTTGCCGATGAATACGCTTTTGCGGTCGTGGCAATGGGAAACCCGGAACTGCGCCGCGAATGGACCGGAAAACTCCGGAAGGCCGGCTTCGGAATACCGGTGATCGTGTCGCCGAGAGCTTACGTCAGTCCTTCGGCGCGTCTGGGGGAAGGGATCGTCGTAGAGCCGCTTGCCGGTATAAACGCGAACAGCACGGTCGGAAGCGGGACATATGTTTCGATGGGAGCGGTTGTGAATCACAACGCCGCGGTCGGAGACTGGTGCCATATCGACTGCAATGCGGTCATTCTGGGCGGCGCGTCGGTGCCGGACGGGGTATGGGTGGGAGCCGGTCGGATCGTGAAAAGTGATCCTTAAACGGACTGCCGATCCCGGTCGGGTCAGTCGGAAAACGGCGGTCATTTGAGTATTTTCCGCCGCAGAACCGGGGAAGCGGCGCATCTTCAAGTAATGATGACAGGAGAACTCTGAAAATGAATTATCTGTTTGTCGTGGCGCATCCGGACGACGAGGTCCTGGGAGCAGGCGCTACGATCGGAAAACTGATCGAAGAAGGAAACGATGTGGCGGTCGCAACCATGGTCAATCAGGCGGCGGCACGCGCCAATCTCTCCGACACGCTCGCTTCCGATCAGGACCGGGCGATGGAAATACTGGGCGTTCGGAAATGCTATCACGCATCCTTCCCCAATATCAGAATGAACACGGTCCCGCATCTGGAGCTGGTGAAATTCGTGGAAAGCTGCATCGAGGACTTCGGCGCGGACGCGCTGGTGACGCATCATCCGAGCGACACCAACAACGACCATGTTCAGACGAGCTACGCCGTACAGGCGGCGTCCCGGCTGTTTCAGAGAAGGGAAGGGATCCCGGCGCTGAAGCTGCTGATGTATATGGAGGTCCCGTCCAGCACGGAATGGTCCTTTGACAGCAGCGCGAACCGGTTCACGCCGAATTATTTCGTCGAGATCGGCAAAAAAGGCGTGGACGTAAAGCTCGAAGCGCTGCGCGCTTACAAGGGCGTCATGCGCGCCTATCCGCATCCCAGAAGCGATGAGGCGATCCTCGGACTGGCTGCCTACCGCGGCGTACAGGCCGGATGCAATTATGCCGAAGCGTTTGAATCGGTATTCTTCCGTACATAAGGAGCCGTGCGATGTACAGATTTTTCAAGAGATTATTCGATATCATCGCGTCGGGACTTGCCATTCTGGTCTTCATGCCGATCTGGCTCGTCGTGATCGCCGGTATCCTGATCAACGATTTCGGTCCGATCTTTTACAAGGCGAGACGGATCGGAAAGGATGACCGGGAATTTGTCATGTACAAGTTCCGTTCCATGCGTGTGGTCAAGGAACAGAGCGTTCAGACGCTCCGACCGGAGGAAGACCGCATCTTCGCGTGGGGAAAGGTTATCCGAAAGCTGAAGCTCGACGAAGCGCCGCAGCTTCTCAATATTCTTTTCGGCGATATGTCCGTCGTCGGTCCCCGTCCGGTGGCGAAGGATCAGTTCGAGCTGTTCCGGATCGGAAAGTACGACGAAGCAAAGTCGGTGCGTCCGGGGCTGACCGGTCCTGCCGCGCTGTACGATTACATTTACGGCGATCAGTTCGAGGACAGCGATCTTGAGCTATACATGGAGAAGGTCCTCCCCACGCGCAGAGAGCTGGAATATGTCTATACGAAGAAAAAAGGGATCCTGTTCGATCTGAAAATGATCGTATGGACGGTCTGGTGCATTCTGTGCTCCGCCGCGGGAAAGATGCCCAAGGGAATTTACGATTACTTAGTCGGACTGGCAGAGGAAGAAAATGAAAGTATTGGTGACCGGAGCAGCCGGGATGATCGGCAGCCAGTGCGTTGAAGCGCTGAAAAAATCGGGATATGAGGTCGTCGGCGTCGACCGGCGGGAAGGCGATGGGATCACGGTATGCGATCTCGGCGAGAAAGAAAAGCTCGCAGAGATCGCCCGGAGCTGCGACCGCGTGATCCATCTGGCGGCGCTCGCGCACACGGCGGGAGAAGCCGATCTTTCCTACGAGCGGTATTATCACGTCAACGTGGAATGCGCGGCGAACGTATTTGAAGCGGCAAAAAACGCCGGGATCCCCGTATTGTTCATCAGCACCGTCGATGTGTACGGCTTTACGAAGGGAACGGTCGGTCCCGATACGGAGCCGCATCCGGTGACGTCCTACGGAAAGACCAAGAGACTGGCGGAGGAAGCGCTTGAAGCGTCCGGCGCGGCGTATACGATCTATCGTTTTTCGCCGGTCTACACCGATACGGTCAAGCGCGACATTCAGAAGCGGTATTATCTGAAATATCCGAAGATCGCCTATCAGATCGGAAAGGGAACGTTCTACGAGATCCTGAACATCAGGAAAGCCGTGCAGGAAATGGCGGACTGGTGCGGCAGGGAGCCGGCGAACGAGATCCGTATCATCAAGGACGACGCGCCGATGTGGACGCCGGACTGCATCCGGGCGGAAAAGGCGGAGGGGCGCGCGAAAACGGTCCTTCATTTCCCGCGCTGGATGGTATCCTGCGGCTATCACGTACTGCTCTGTCTGACAGGGAAAAACAGCAAAACCTACTTATTGAATAAGGCGGTCGATCCGCTGAAAACGGAGTCGTTATGAATTATAAGGGAATCAGAGTGCTTGTTCTGGATGGGTTCGGACGTCAGATCCCGAGTATTCTGCATCAGCTGCATCAGCTTGGGTGCGTCATTACTACCGTGAACGAATCCAGACTGGACGTCGGCTATACGTCAAGATATCCCCAAAAGAGAATCGTTCAGAAAGGCATTCGTGAGGACAACGAAATATACCGTGACGTCATTCGGCGCGAGCTGGCGAGCGGCAATTACGACGTCGTTTTTCCGATGCTGGAACGCCCGACCGAGATCCTTCACGCTCTGGAAGAAGCCGGAGAATGCGGAAACTTAAAGGTCATCGCCGCCCCCTACGACGCTTTTGTGAAGGCGTATGACAAACAGGAAACGATGCGGATCTGCACGGAAAATGACATCCCCTGCCCGGCAACCAAAATGGATTATGAGACGCTGGACGAGTATCTCGCCAGAGTGTCCTTTCCGCTTGCCTGCAAGCCGCGGAAGGGAAGCGGTTCCGCCGGTTTCAAGAAGGTTTCCGACCGCGCGGAGCTGGAACGCTATATCAGCGAAGGCGTGATCAGACCGGAAGAATATGTCATTCAGGAATATATTGAAGATATCCGCTACATGGTGAACTGCTACGTCATGATGGACGACCGTCATGAACCGATGTTCAAGGTCGTGGTGAAGACCTACCGCTGGTATCCGATCAACGGAGGACCGGGCTGCTTTTCGCGCACGGTTCACGAACCGGAAGCGGCGGAAAGCGCGGCAAAGCTGTTGTCCAAAATGAAATGGTCCGGTATTGCGCAGGTCAGCTGCATGATGGACGGAAAAGACGGGATCCCGAAGGTCGGCGAGATCAACGGACGTATTTCCGCAGGGATCAAAACCGTCGAAATGGCGGGCTGTACGCCGGTGAAGTATATGCTTGACCGCGCCTTCGGCGAGGAGCTTCATCCGATGACCGAGGAGGTTCCCGCCGGGCTTGGACTGCGGTATTTCCACACCGACCTGATGTGGTTCATCAAATCTCCGAACCGTTTCAAGGCGAAGCCTTCGTGGTTCGACTGCAGAAAATGCCGGGATTACATTTTCTCGTGGGCGGATCCGATTCCGTTTTTCAGCTACGCGATCGAACATATGATGACATATCGGAAAGATATGAAGAAGAGAGAACACTGAGACGGCTTGCTCATGTGAAAAGCCGGAATGAAGAAAAGGGACTGAGAGAGAATGAATACGGACACGAAATCTCACGATATATTGGTCAGCGTCGTCACGATCTGCTATAATTCGGAAAAAGTCATTGAAAAGACCATCGAGGCGATGACGAAGCAGACTTATCCCCATGTTGAATATATCATCATTGACGGCGCCTCGAAGGACAGAACGGTCGAGATCGCATCCGGTTATAAGGAAGCGTTTGAGAAAAAAGGGTACAGCTACAAAATCATCAGCGAACCCGATCACGGTATCTACGACGCGATGAACAAGGGTATCCGGAACTCGACGGGAGAGATCATCGGCATCATCAATTCGGGAGACTTTTATCAGCCGGACGCGATCGAAACGGTCGTGAAAACCTATCTCGAAGAGCCGTTCGATTATTTCGACGGGTACACGGTCGGTTTCAATGAAGAGACCATGGTGTTCTCGGAAAAACACAAGCACACCAGAATGGACCGTTTTCCGACCAGCCGTCACTGGTCGCATCCTTCTTCTTTTGTGACAAAGCAGCTGTATGACGAACTGGGTCTGTTCCGGTGCAAGGGGCTTTACGACGACTTCGACTTTTATCTGCGCGTTCGGAGAGCCAACAAAAAAATCGTATTCCGCGACGTCCATATCGCCAATTTTGCCAGAGGCGGGATCAGTCAGAAGAAGTCGTTCAGGCTGTACAAACGCCGCATGAAGGACCGATACAACTGCTACCGGGACAACGGATACAGCCGTCTGTACGGGATCGAATGTCTGGCTGTGGAAACGGCAAAAATGATCCTTCCGCGGAAATAACAGGAGAAAGCTGCGGGAATCAAATCTGTACGGATCGCTCAGCCCCGCCGGTCTTCATGCGCGGTCACGGCATTCTGAAGGGCTGATCCGGCATCGTTCGGGCGAAGATACCCGGTACAGACGAGAAAAAGGACATTGTTTCCTGATTATTCAATAGTCGATTGTAAAACTTCGTTTTACAATCGGTACTCGCGCTTATCGCCGCCGACAAAATTTATTTTTGTCAGCTATCCCCATAATATCGGCGCGAGTGCTCGCCCCGGCTCGCCTTAGAGGTGTTTTTATGTCGGCAAAGCCGACATAAAAACGGATTTTATTATAACGTTTGTCATCTTAAAGCATGAAACAATCGGCTGAATTATTCAACGAACGGAGCATACATTGATGAATATTTTGGTTTTGACCCGGTGTATGGTACAACCGGATAATGACGAAAAAGGAGCTACCAACGTTGTCTTTTTCCTTGCCCGCGAATGGGTGAAACGGGGACATCGGGTGGTAATGATCCACAACAGCAGTAATTTCCCCGGTATTTATTACAAAGTGCCGCGCAAGCTGGCATGGAAGTTTGCAGGAGACGGACTTGTTGCTGCCCGCGCATATCCGCCGCTGGAACGGGAGGAAGACGGCGTGCAGATCCTTCGTCTGCCCATGCTGAAGCTGATCCCGCACGGTTCCTATTTTTCTTCTCAGTACAAAAAGCAGTGCGATCTGATCGACGAGCATCTGAAAAAACTGGATTTTGTGCCGGACGTCGTTACCGGACACTGGCCGGAGCCGCAGCTTGAACTCGTGAAAACGCTCGGCGAACGTTATCATGCCAAAACGGCGCTGGTAGTCCACGGTGAGCTTTCCGAGAAATTCGCGGCGAAAAAGAAAGCGGAGCTTCTCGGTCTGAACCGGCTCTTTTTCCGTTCGGTACCGGTCCTTGAAAAAATGCTCGCCAAATACGACTTCCTGACGGCGGAACACTGCCGCGTCTGCTATTCGGGTATCCCGGACGACTTCATTCTCAATACGAGAGAACGTTCCGACTGGAAAAAGGACGGAAAGCTCCGCGTTGCTTTTGTCGGACGTCTCGTCGCCTACAAGCGGGTCGACGTTATTCTGGAAGCGCTTTCCAAAGCGTTCGACACGCCCTCGTGGGTATTCGACATCATCGGAGACGGCCCCGAATCCGAAAATCTCAAAAAGAAAGCCGCCGAACTCGGCATTTCCGAACAGGTGGATTTCGTCGGCCGTATTCCGCGCGAAGAGGTGATCGAGCGGATGCAGAACACCGACTGCTTTGCGATGGTCAGCGAAAACGAAGTGTTCGGACTGGTCTATCTGGAAGCGATGGCAGCCGGCTGTCTTACGATCGCTTCGAAAAACGGCGGCGTGGACGGGATCATCCGAAACGGAGAAAACGGTTTCCTCAGCGCGCAGGGCGATGCGGACGAGCTGTCCGTTCTTCTGCGCGAGATCGCCGGTCTGCCGGAAGAACGTGTCGCGGAGCTTCGCAAAAACGCGCGGCAGACAGTGCGTGATTTCAGCGACAGCAAGGTCGCGGAAAAATATCTGAACGACATCATCAGCTGATTCGGAAGGGAACGCTATGGCTGAGTTTTTGATGATGATGCTGCTGTTCCTGAAACCGGTATTCAGCATCATTCTGTCGATTTTCGGCATTGACGTGGAGTCAGGTCAGATGGGTATCCTGTATGCAGTGGTCGGGATAGTCACCTATCTTTATCTTGCATATGTTTATCTGAAAAACCTGCGGAGATTCAATAAGTATTCATTCTGGTACATATTATTCTGCATTTTCATGTTATTGGGGATCGCGCTGACTGTTTTCCGCTATGGAGGAATGAACGGAAATCTGCGCGGCTCGTTCCTCAGCTTCGGCTCAGCTGTGATCCCGTCTTTCCTGCTGGCGGTCGAGGTACGGAGGCGGAACCGTCTGGATAATCTCGGGAAGATCGTACCGATCTTTGTTCTGGCGCTGAGTATCGTCAGCCTGATCTCGCTTTTCTTCGGTACGGTCGCGCTGACGGGACTTGCGCGCAATACCAACAATATCGGTTATCAGAACGGTTCCTATTACATGGCGTATGCGTTCGGACTCAACCTGTATTATCTGAAATGCGGCGACAGAATGAAACGGTACGCATGGCTGAAATGGTGTAATCCTGTATTCTATATCTTGGCTGTGCTGCAGTTTATCGGCGTTATCCTGTTCGGCGGACGCGGCGGTATGGTGCTTTTGAGTATATTGTGTGTGTATTATTTCTTATTCGAAAGACAGAAAAAGAAGAGCGAGATTCAGAAGAAGATCGTGACAGTTTTGGGCGTCTCAGTTATTGTGGCTTTCATTTTAGTTCTGTTGAAAAATTCCGAAATCAATCTGACCGGTGCAAGACGGATTCTTTCCTTCATCAAAAATGTAAGTGACAGCAACCGTTTTGATCTGTATCGATCTGCATTGGGTAATTTCGCCCAGTCTCCGCTGATCGGACATGGATTCGGTTCGGTATTCTATACGGTCGGTTTTTATTCACACAATCTGTTTACAGACTTTCTGTGCGAGACCGGAGCTGTCGGGACGCTGCTGCTGATCGCCGTGCTTGCGCTTTCGGTGCGGAATCTGCATGGGTTAAATAAAAAAGATCCGTTGAATCGCTTTGGTACGGTCATTTTCTTTTTCGGTTTTACCATGGTCATGTTCAGCGGTTATTATCTGTCCAGTCAGATGATCTGGTTTGCCGTCGGTTTTGCTCTGCCGCGCATTCAGCCCGGTGTTAGCGTTCCGGAGAAAAATGGCTTTTCGGGTTCAGGTAATAAAAGCAACCGCTCGAAAGAGGTTCTACCGGAAATCAATACCGGTGATTGAATAGGGACGCGATCACAAACGATTGGAGTAAAAGAAAATGAAATACAAATACGTGCATCTGATGCTGCACAACGGAAAAAGATTCAATTACAATCTGGTCAGCGCGGTCCATACGATGCCGGATGTTTTTGATGAAAAAGAGCACTGCTTTGTCACGCCGCATCAGGAGCTTTATGATGAGATTAAGGATTTCGGTCAGACGATACTGGACAAACGCCGCGCGTTTGAACTGATCAACGCCTATGGCGGCGAATGCGAGTGGCTTTTTGTCCACAGTATGTGTCCGCCGATCCAGCTGCTGAAGGTAAAGAGAAAGTATATCGGGAAGATCTGCTGGAGAACGTGGGGACACGACGTCGGGTACATTGTGAATCCGACGGACAGCTTCGTCAAAAAATGCCTGAAGAAGTTTCTGACCCTGATCACGCTGAACCGTTATCGGAATATGAAACTGATCGGGACCGGCAACTATATCGACACGATGAATGTCCGTCAGAAGCTCGGCTGCAAGCAGAAAGCGGTCCGGATGCCTTATCTGAGTGAAAAGACCGATATAGCCCGCATTGTCGCAGAGCTTCCGCCCGAAAAAACGAGGGACGAATTCAATATACTGATCGAGCATTCGGGAAACGATGAGAATCAGATCGAGATCCTTGAGAAGCTCGGACATCTGAAAAACGAAAAGATCCATGCGTATCTGGTCCTGTCCTACGGAAATGCGGAATACATTCAGAAAGTATCGAAATGGTGTTCCGAGAACTGGAAGGACAAGGCCACCGTTATCACGGAGCCGATGGCATACAGCGATTACGTCTCCTTTCTCAGAGGGATGGATGCCGCTGTTTTCGAGCGGACGGAATCCTATGCGCTGGGCAATATCAGCTTATTGGTGTATTTTCATAAAAAAATCTATCTGAACGAAGCGGGCATCATCCACAGAGGGTTTGTGCAGGAACAGGTCCCTCACTGCCTGACGAAGGAACTGGAAGGCATCAGCTTTGAAGAGCTGACGAAGCCTCTTGACTTTGAGCCTGGTCGGAAATATCCGGCTGCGGCTCCGACTTTTGAGGACAACATCAACGCATGGAAAGAGATTTTCCGTTTCCTCGGACAGGATACTAAAGAAGGAAGTAATTAAATGGCTTCTCAGAAAAACAAAGTAGCATCAGGGTTTATCTGGCGTTTTCTGGAACGCTGCGGCGCTCAGGGCGTTACTTTTGTTGTATCCATCGTTTTAGCAAGACTGCTGGACCCGGAGGTTTACGGAACCGTTGCCCTTGTGTCCGTTTTTACGACCATTCTGCAGATCTTCATCGACAGCGGTTTCAGTACGGCGCTGATCCAGAAGAAAGATGCGGATGATCTGGATTTTTCGACGGTCTTTTATTTCAATATCGCATCCTGCATCGTGCTGTACGGCATCATGTTCTTCTGTGCGCCGTTTATCGCCGCTTTTTATGAACGGCCGGAGCTTGTCCCGCTGGTCCGCGTCATGAGTCTCACGTTCCTGATCAGCGGCGTAAAAGGGGTGCAGCAGGCATATGTCTCGCGCCATATGCTCTTCAAGCGTTTCTTCTTTGCAACGCTCGGCGGAACGATCGGCGCGGCTGTACTTGGGATCTGGATGGCTTTTCGCGGATACGGCGTCTGGGCGCTTGTGGCTCAGAATCTCTTTAATGCGCTGGTCGATACCATTATTCTGTGGTGTACGGTCAAATGGCGCCCGAAGCTCATGTTTTCCTTTGAACGGCTGAAAGGAATGTTCTCCTTCGGCTGGAAAATGCTGCTCTCCGGTCTTCTTGACAGAATATATAAGGAACTGCGTCAGCTGATCATCGGAAAAATGTATTCCTCTGCGGATCTTGCGTTTTACAACAAAGGCAAGCATTTCCCGGATATGATCATTACGAATGTCAATACATCGATCGACAGCGTTCTGCTGCCTTCCATGTCCGCCGAACAGGATAATAAAGCGCGGATCCGCGAGATGACCAGCCGCGCCATCAAGATCAGCACCTATATCATGGCGCCGCTGATGGTCGGACTTGCTTTCTGCGCGGAGCCGATCGTTCGGCTGCTCCTGACCGAAAAGTGGCTGCCCTGTGTTCTGTATCTGCGTATTTTCTGCTGTACGATGCTGTTTTATCCGATCCACACCGCCAACCTGAACGCGATCAAGGCGATGGGACGCAGCGACCTGTTTCTGGGACTTGAAATCGTAAAAAAGATAATCGGACTGATTGCTATTCTTGTCACCATGTTCATCAGCGTGGAGGCCATGGCGTACAGTATGCTTGTCACTTCGGTATTCAGTCAGGTGATCAATTCCTGGCCGAACCGCAGGCTGCTTGATTATAAATACGAAAGACAGCTGCTCGACATCCTGCCTAACATCGGACTTTCCGTATTGATGGGCGTTATTGTGTACTGCGTATCGTTCTTAAAGCTCCCGGATATCGTCACGCTTATCATTCAGGTCCCGCTCGGCGCCGCGATCTATATCGGACTTTCAAAGCTCTTCCATATCGAGAGCTTTGAGTACGCGCTCGGCATCCTGAAGAAGCTGCTCGGAAAAAAGAAAAAAGCCTGAGACAATCGAAAAGATTCCGGAACAGGATCGGAATACCGTCGAACGGTAAGGAGAAAATCAAATGAACATCACCCCGGCGATCTATCTCGCACAGGCCTATCAGGACGCGCAGTCGGACTGGCAGCGCGTGCTGAACCACCCGGATTTTCCGACATGGGATTATATTATTCTGACCGCATCGGATGAGAATCAGGCGGAAGGCTATCGGGCGCAGCTCGCTATCCGACAGCTGCCGTCCAGAACGAAGTTTGCCGTGATTCCCGACGAAGGAGATCAGCGCGTGGGAAGCGGCGGAGCTACCCTTTCGGTCATCCGCTGGATCATGCGGAACGGCGGGATCGAAAAAAAGAGGATCCTCGTCATTCATTCCGGCGGCGATTCCAAGCGCGTTCCGCAGTATTCGGCGCTCGGCAAGCTGTTTTCGCCCGTTGCGCACGAGCTGAGCGGCGGACGCACTTCGACCCTGTTCGACGAGTTCATGATCGCCATGGCGTCGGTCCCGTCCCGTTTCGGTTCGGGGATGCTGCTTCTGTCGGGCGATGTGCTGCTGTTGTTCAATTCACTGCTCATCGACTATTCCGGAAAGGGCGCGGCGGCGATCTCGTTCAACGAGTCGGTCGAAACCGGCAGGGATCACGGCGTCTATCTTGCGGGCGAGAACAACAGCGTCAAGCGGTTCTTACATAAGCAGAGCGTTGAGACGCTGACAAAGCTCGGCGCGGTCAATGAAAACGGCGATGTGTCCATCGACACCGGCGCGATCATTTTCAGCACCGAAATGCTAAAAAGTCTGTACGGTCTGATCGACACCGACGAAAAGTATCACGCATTCGTCAATCCAAAGGTCAGACTGTCCCTCTACGGCGATTTCCAGTACCCGCTTGCCGAGGATTCCACGCTGGAACAGTTTTACAAAGAGCAGCCGGAAGGGGAATTCTGTCCGGAGCTGACCGAAGCCCGCACGCAGGTATGGCAGGCGCTCCGCCCGTACCGGATGAAGCTGCTGAGACTCGCTCCCGCAAAATTCATTCATTTCGGCACCAGCCGCGAGATCCTCGAGCTGATGAGCGAAGGGATCGATTCCTATCGTGCGCTCGGCTGGAAAAAGCAGGTCAACAGCTCGATCACGGGCGATACGGCAGGGTACAATTCGGTCCTGTCGTCGAAAGCAAAGATCGGGGACGGCTGCTATCTTGAAACAAGCTATATCCATGCCGGCGCCGAGGTAGGGGACGGCTGTATCCTGTCTTATATTGACATCCATAACGAAAAGATCCCGTCCGATGCGGTCCTGCACGGACTGAAAATGAAGGACGGACGCTTTGTCTGCCGGATCTACGGCGTGCGGGACAACCCGAAGGAAGGGAACCTGTTCGGAAAGAAGCTCGAAGAATGCGGTCTTCCGCTCTGGGAGGCGGATCAGCCGCACACGCTCTGGACGGCTGCGCTTTACCCGGTCTGCTCCAGCATCCGCGAAGCGGTCGCGGCGGCGCTCAATCTGTATGATCTGATCTGCGGCGGCGGAGACCGGGAAGCGTGGGAGAAGGCGGAGAAAAAGTCGCTCTGCGCCGGTTTCCATGACGCCGACGCAGATGCGATCATCGCGTGGGACAAACGGATGGCAGAGCTTGTCCGTATGGACAAGATCGCCGGAATGATCCGTGAACACCGTCCCGCGAGCGAGACGGTCGGAATGCTGAAAGCGCCTCTGACGGTCATTCAGCAGCGGTGGCTCGAAAAGCATCTGGCGGGAGCCGATTATTCCGAAGCGATGCGGCTCCATTATTATATCGGCTCGGCGCTCGGCGGAGTGGACGGAGACGAAGAAAAGGACCTCTGCTTTAAGGAGATCCAAAGAGCGATCCTCCGCTCCGCAGCGGCAGGGCTTCGGGAAAACGACAGGGCGCGCATCACGTGCAGCCGCCATGAGGTGAAGCTCCCGCTTCGCGTCAACTGGGGCGGCGGCTGGTCGGACACGCCGCCGTACTGCAACGAAAACGGCGGAACGGTCCTGAACGCCGCCATCTCGCTGAACGGCGCGCTGCCGGTATCCGTCGTTCTCGAACGGCTCGGCGAAAAGAAGATCGTCTTTGACAGCCGCGATATGGACGTTCACGGCGAGTTCGATTCCATCACGGAATTACAGCGTACCGGGGATCCCTTTGACCCGTTCGCTCTGCAGAAGGCCGCTCTCCTTGCCTGCGGCGTGATACCGGCAGAAGGGGGCAGTCTTGACGAAGTGCTGACGCGGCTGGGCGGAGGATTCGTCATGCGCAGCGAAGTCACCGGCGTACCGAAGGGAAGCGGGCTGGGGACCAGCTCCATCCTTGCGGGCGCGTGCGTGAAGTGTATATTTGAGTTTTTCGGCATTTCCTATACGGAAAACGAGCTGTATTCCTACGTTCTGGCGATGGAACAGATCATGTCGACCGGCGGAGGCTGGCAGGATCAGGTCGGCGGTCTGTCGAACGGCATCAAATACATCACCAGCCGTCCGGGACTGGAACAGAAGCTGCGCGTCGATCACGTCGCGCTCGACCCCGACACCGAAAAAGAACTGCATGAACGGTTCTGCCTGATCTACACCGGACAGCGCAGACTGGCGCGCAACCTGCTGCGGGACGTCGTGGGACGCTACATCGGCAGCGAACCGGAAAGTCTGGAAGCGCTGAACGAGATCCAGCGCATCGCGGTCCTGATGCGGTTTGAACTGGAACGCGGAAACGTCGACGAGTTCGCCGGACTGCTGAACCGCCACTGGGAGCTGAGCAAGAAAATCGACGCGGGCAGCACGAACACGCTGATCGACCAGATCTTCGACAGCATCAGCGATCTGATCGACGCGAAAATGATCTGCGGCGCGGGCGGAGGCGGATTCTTACAGGTCATCATGAAAAAGAATGTCACCTGCGACGATATCCACCGCCGGCTGAAAGCTGTCTTCTCCGACAGCACCATCGACGTATGGAACTGTGAACTGATCTAATAATTAAAGAAGGTAACACCATGAACGGACAGATCAACGTAACCCGTTCCTCGATGCCCTCGTATGAGGAATACTGCGAGGAGATCAAAGACCTGTGGGACAGCCGCTGGCTGACGAACAACGGCGCAAAGCATAAAAAACTCCAGGCAGAGCTGGAATCATATCTGCGCTGCCCGCACGTCACGCTTTATACGAACGGACATCTTGCGCTCGAAAACATGATCGCCGCGTTTGATTTCCCGAAGGGGAGCGAGATCATCACGACGCCGTTCACCTTCGTTTCGACGACCAACGCGATCACCAGAAACGGTCTCGTTCCGGTCTTCTGCGACGTCAGCGAAAAGGATTACTGCATCGACGTGACGAAGATCGAAGCGCTGATCACCGAAAAGACCGCCGCCATTCTGCCGGTCCACGTCTACGGCAGCCTCTGCGACGTGGAAGCCATTGACGCGATCGCAAAAAAGCACGGGCTGAAGGTCTTCTACGACGCGGCGCACGCTTTCGCGGCCGAGTATAAGGGCGTGTCCAGCGCGAACTTCGGCGACGCTTCGATGTTCAGCTTCCACGCGACGAAGGTCTATAACACCATCGAAGGCGGCGCGGTCTGCTATGCGGACGACGCGCTCGTCGAAAAGCTCGACGACAGGAAGAACTTCGGTCTTCACGGCGAGGAAGGCCGGTATGTCGGCGGAAACGCGAAAATGAACGAGTTTCAGGCGGCGATGGGTCTGTGCAACCTCCGCCATCTGGAGGGCGAGATCGCAAAGCGGAAGGCTGCCGTCGAGCGCTACCGCGAGCGGCTTTCGGGCGTGAAGGGGATCCGTCTGGTCGAGCCGCAGAAGGACGTGAAGCCGAATTACGCATATTTCCCGGTCGTGTTCGACGGATATCGGTATGATCGGGACGAAGTGTTCGCAAATCTTGCGGCAGAAGGGATCGGCGCGAGGAAGTATTTCTACCCGATCACCAACAGCTTTGCCTGCTACAAGGATTTCCCGACTGCGGGCGCGGAAAAAACGCCGACGGCGAAGTATCTCGGCGACCGCGTGCTGACGCTGCCGCTGTTCGCCGATCTTACCTCCGCGGATGTGGACAGGATCTGCGGGATCATTCTGAGATAACAGTCAGGAGGACGAAATGAAAGGTATCATCTTAGCCGGAGGGAAGGGAACGCGGCTTTATCCGATGACCAAGGCGGTCTCGAAGCAGCTTCTGCCGATTTACGATAAGCCGCTGATCTATTATCCGCTGTCCGTTCTGCTTCTGGCGAGCATCCGGGAGATTCTGATCATCTCGACGCCGGACGATACGCCGGTCTACCGGAAGCTCCTCGGAGACGGCTCTCAGATCGGCATTTCCCTTACCTATAAGGTTCAGGACACCCCGCGCGGACTCGCGGACGCCTTCATTCTCGGTGAGGAATTCATCGGGGACGACAGCGTATGCCTGATCCTCGGCGACAACGTGTTCTACGGTCAGGACCTGACGAAGTGCCTGTGGAACGCGATGGAGCATAAGATCGGCGCGACGATCTTCGGCTACCCGGTCAAGGACGCGCGCGCGTTCGGCGTCGTCGAGTTCGACAAAAAACACAAGGTCGTTTCCATCGAGGAAAAGCCGCAGAATCCGAAGTCGAACTACGCGGTCCCCGGTCTGTATTTCTACGACAACCGCGTCGTGGAGATCGCCAGGAACGTGAAGCCTTCCGCCCGCGGCGAGATCGAGATCACGGCGGTCAACAACGCTTACCTCGAAAAGGGAGAGCTGAACGTGACGCTGCTCGGACGCGGCATGGCGTGGCTCGATACCGGAACGCCGGAGGGAATGCTGAAAGCCGCCGAATTCGTCGAAGCCGTACAGGACAGACAGGGCTTCTACGTCTCCTGCATCGAGGAGATCGCATGGCGGCGCGGCCTCACCACGACCGAACAGCTGAGAGAGATCGGCGAAAGCCTGAAAATGACCGATTACGGACAGTATCTCATCAGCCTGAGCGAAGGAGAAAATAAATGAGCAAAACCATCCTTGTCACCGGCGGCGCGGGCTTTATCGGCTCGAACTTCGTCTATCTGCTGCTCGACCGGCGCCCCGACTGGAAGGTCGTCTGCGTCGACGCGCTGACCTATGCCGCCAATATCCACACGCTGAACCGCGCGATGGAGAACCCGCGCTTCACGTTCTATAAGCAGGACATCCGCGACCGCGAGGGCATCTTCAGGATCTTTGAGACCGAAAAGCCGGACGTTGTGGTCAATTTCGCGGCCGAGAGCC
>JAZRXB010000229.1:0-13040 GCA_045600005.1 Eubacteriales bacterium
ATCGGTCTCTGCCGCACTGAGCATATGTTCTTTGAAGCTGACCGTATCGCAGCGTTCCGTGAGATGAGCTCGTCCGACAGCGGTGCGGAGAGAGAAGCAGCGCTCGCAAAGATCCTGCCGATGCAGCAGAGCGACTTTGAAAAGCTCTACGAAGCTCTCGAAGGCTATCCGGTCGTCATCCGCTTCCTGGATCCGCCGCTTCACGAGTTCGTTCCCAATACGGAAGAAGAGATCGCAGAGCTTGCTAAGACGCAGGGCAAGACAGTTCAGGATATCAAGAACATTATTGCTTCTCTGCATGAGTTCAACCCGATGATGGGTCATCGCGGATGCCGTCTGGCCGTCACCTACCCTGAGATTGCCGATATGCAGACCAGAGCCGTCATCCGCACAGGTCTGAATGTCAAGAAGAATCATCCGGACTGGAACATCGTTCCGGAAATCATGATCCCGCTGGTCGGCGATATCAAGGAACTCAAGTGCGTCAAGGACGTCGTTGTCAAGGCAGCTGACGAAGAGATCGCAGCAGCAGGTTCCGACATGAAGTATCAGGTCGGTACCATGATCGAGATCCCGCGCGCAGCTATCACCTCCGACGAAATCGCAAAGGAAGCTGAGTTCTTCTGCTTCGGCACGAACGACCTCACGCAGATGACCTTCGGTTTCTCCCGTGACGACGCAGGCAAGTTCCTCGGCGCTTACTACGACAAGAAGATCTTTGAAAGCGATCCCTTCGCAAGAATCGACCAGAACGGCGTCGGCAAGCTGATGGCTCTGTCGGTCGATCTCGGACGCAAGGTTCGCCCGAACATCGAGCTTGGCATCTGCGGCGAACACGGCGGCGACCCGTCCTCCGTTGAATTCTGCCACATGCTGGGTCTGACCTACGTCTCCTGCTCGCCCTTCCGCGTACCGATCGCAAGACTGGCAGCGGCACAGGCAGCTATCAAGGATATGAACTGATTTAATCCCCTGCTGCGCCAGAGCGGTCATGAACCGACCGCTCTGGCTTCTTCGTTTATGCGGTTTCACATTTGCGCTTGAATAAATCAATCCACCGAACCGACTGAAAAGGGCTTTCCCGGACATTCCGGAAAAGCCCTTTTCGTTATTTTTCGGTCATCGGCGCGGTCGGAGCCGCCGATACCATCGTTTGCGGAGGCGTGAGCAGCTTTTCAAGCGAAGCCGCCGCTTTTTCACGGTCCCACGGCGTTCCGGCGGGCAGAAGATTCACGTGAAGCGTCTGCCGTCGGATCGCTTCTGCCAGATCGAGGATCCTCGTCTTCTTCTCCGAAACATCGAACCCTTCCCTTCGCTCGAATGCCGCCGCGTCGATCAGCGCACGCAGCTCGTAAAACCGGAACCGCCAGCTTTCCGCCGCCCATTCCGGCATCTTCGCCTTCATTCCGTTCAGCCGCGCGAGAATCTCCCGGCTGACCGAAAGCCCCGTTCCGTCGTCGTTCGCCGTCAGCGCCGGGCAGAAATATTTGCTCACGCGCCGATAGGAAAGCTCTTCCATTTTGAGAATGACCTCCGCCGCGTCCCGCGCCGCTTCTTCGCCGAAATAAAACCGGCAGTATTCCGCCAGAATTTCCTCTCTCGGAACGGACGGGTCCCAGCAGTACCGAAGCCACATGATCTTCGCCAGATCGTCGTGCAGACCCTCCGAGTAGACGAACGCGCCCGCGATCAGATCTTTCATCTCATCCGGCTCGAACGCCGTCGACCAGCCCTCTCCGAACATCCGCTCCGACGTGTTGGGCCACCGGTTCAGCGCGATGCACGCCGCGCCCATGTCCTGCCGCTTTCTGAGACTGTAATCGAAATGCTTCACCCACGGCGCGGCGCCGATGCGTCCCCAGTTCTCCGCCATCGTGATCTCAGGGTACAGGACCAGCTCGAATTTTCCCTTCGGCATCGCTTCGATGAACTCCGGCACCGACAGCGCCGTGCCGTGCATCCCGTAGACCACGCCGTCCAGCCAGCCGCTCTCCTCACTGTTCAGGTAGGGCAGGATGTACTTCCGGATCCCTTCCTCCGTGATGAGAACGGTTCCGATGCAGACCTTCGCCTTCGGGTGATACCGGCGCAGAACGGCGGCGACCTCTCTGGCGAGCCGCAGATAGGTCGGAATGTACGGTCCGCACTCCTTACACGCGCACGCGCCGTAGTCGCTCGTGTGGATGTACAGAAAGTCGATCCGCTTCATCCGCGAGAAGAATTCCTCCCGCCGTTTCAGGATGATCTCCCATGCGCGCGGGTCGGACGGACACGCGCAGGGCTGTTCCGCGAAGATCATCGGTCCCGCGCCCGGCACAGACGTGCGGCAGTGTTCGAGATCGTCCCGGAAGACGTCGTTCGGAACGTTCAGCATTCCGTATTTCAGCCCCAGCGCATCCGCCGTTTCGGGCATCGCCGCCATGGTTTTCCAGTCGTCGTTTTCCGGCGTTCCCGGCACAAACGTGCGGCTGTTCCGCTGCCACATATTGAGCGGCGAGAACATCGCCATCCCCGCGCCCCAGAACGCCATGTCCTCCATGAACAGGCGCTCGCGCTCCACGTCCCAGTCCTTGTAGCCGTTGTCCTGCCGGTGATAGCAGGTCATCACGGCGCGCCACGGCATTTTCGGCTTGTCGGAAAAGCTCATCGCCGGGACCGTGACCGAGCCGTCCGCGTGAAAGCCGAGCCGTCTCAAAAACGCGCCCGCGCCGAAATGAAGTCCCGCCTTTGAAACGGCGGAAATGTTCACTTGCCCCGCTCTGCTCTCGATGCGGAAGCCTTCCTCCGGCATCCCGTCCGGCAGGATCGTCAGCCGGATGGTCAGCGCGGGCGATCCTTCGCCGACCGCGAAGCCGCGTTCGGTGAGCTGACGCGCAAGGATCCGCGCCGTCGTCTGTGCGTCTCCCGCCGCTTCGATCCGGAAAACGCCGCCTTTTGATATGTTACTTTCTTCCATTTTTATGACCTTTCTGCGAAAGCGGACTGCCGTATGAGATCCGGAACTGATTTGGGGAAAACCGCCGTCCGCGCTCATGAGGACCCGAAGCAGGCGTCCGGAAGCCTGTTTTCGTACTTTTCGCCCGGCAGACCGCCGGGATTTTTCTCATTATATCATACCGCAGATCGAAAGTCAACCCTTCCCGCTCATGAAACGCACCTGAAACATCGCGTCAGCCGTTCGGAATCGTCCATGTTTTTTGCTTATGTCTGTTAAGCGGACGGCGGTTCGGATGGGAGACGGGTCGTCCTGTCCGCGGCGGGCGTTTTCCGTGTACCGGCGGAAGCCATCCGATTTTTCGAGCTGCTGTCAATCGGCAGCAGCTTATCCCCTGCTCCTGGATTTTTCAGATAAATTCTTGAAATTTCACCCGATCTGTGGTATAATGGTAACAGATGTTCGATGGAAGTTGCGGCGTTCTTTTCGGAGAGTTTCCCGATCAGACAGCCGGACGTCACCTGAACGGAAAGGCGGTTGAAAATCGTGAAATTACTGCACACCTCCGACTGGCATCTCGGCGCCATGGACGGAGAAATCAGTCTTCTCGAAGACCAGAAATTCTTTATTGACAGGATCTGTGATATCGTTTCGGAAAAGTCGGTCGACGCGGTGCTGATCGCAGGCGATGTTTACGACCGGTCGGTCGCGTCCGCAGAGGCGATCCGGCTGTACGATCACGCCATGACCCGGCTTTGCAGTGAGATGAAGGTCCCCGTGATCGTCATCGCGGGAAATCATGACAGCGCGGAACGGCTGTCAAGCTGCCGCGAGCTTCTCTCCTCCTCGGGTCTGTACATTTCCGGCGCGCTGGAACGCGAGGTACAGAAGGTAACGATCGGCAATGCGGATATCTATCTGCTCCCGTGGATCACCGAGGAAAAGGTAAAGAGCGTTTTTCCCGAACATAAGGACGAGATCGCGTCGCTCGAAAATGCGTATCAGGTCGTCACCGATCATATCCGTGAGGATCTCGACGCGGCGAAAAGAAACATCATCGTCTCTCACGCCTTCATCACCGATTCCGAGACCTCGGAAAGCGACCGCGCCGCTTCCGTCGGTTCTGCGGCTCGGGTATCGGCTGAGGTATTCGACGGCTTTGATTACGCCGCGCTCGGTCATATCCATAAGCCGCAGAGCGTATCGAAGTCCGTCCGATACAGCGGAACGCCCATGCCCTATTCGTTCGGAAAAGAGGAAACGCAGGAAAAGAGCGTTACGGTCTTTGATACGGACGATCTGTCGACAGAGATCGTTCCCCTGCCGCTTCTGCACCTGAGGACAACGCTCACCGGGACGCTGGACGAACTGCGGAAAGCGGACTATGATGAAGCGGTCAAAAACGGCTACGTCCGGCTCCGGATCACCGATCAGTATCCGGGTCTTGAGACCTTATCCGAACTGAGACTGATTTATCCGAACTGGATCGATGTGTCGGGGAAAACGTTTGACAATGACGACACGACCGTGACCATGACAATGGAAGAGCTGGAACGGCTCGAAACGGATCCGGTCGAGGTATTCAGGCATTTCTGCGCGGATGAAACGGACGCGGAAGCGGATGACTACCTGATCCGCCTGTTCCGGAACGCTGTCGAAAAAGCAAAAGCGGAGGTCGGAAAATGAAGCCGTTATATTTGGAGATACAGGCCTTTGGACCCTATGTGGAAAAACAGACCGTTGATTTTGAAAAGCTCGGCAGACAGGGCATTTTTCTGATCAAAGGCAACACCGGAAGCGGAAAAACCACCATTTTTGACGCCATGACGTTCGCGTTATACGGCGGCGGAAGCGGCGACGGCGAAAAAACCAGAACCGGCAGAAACGATCTCGAAGAATGGCGCTGTACGCAGGCGGGCGCCGACCTTGACACGATCGTGACCTTTGTATTTTCCACGCACGGTCACAAATATCGATTCAGCCGTTCGCTCTCTCAGAAGCGGAAAAATCTGACCCCCAAATACGAAGCGGGCGAGCTTGACGACGAGGGGAACGTGATCCCGTTCTTCAACAATCCGAAAAAGGAAGATCTGAACGGCAAAGCGGTGGAGCTGATCGGTCTGACAAAGGAGCAGTTCCGTCAGGTCGTGCTTCTTCCTCAGGGGCAGTTTGAAAAATTCCTCACCGCGCCCTCAAACGAGAAAGAGGATATCCTCCGGAAGATCTTCGGCTCCGAACAATGGGCGGCGTATGCGCAGTCCTTCTTCGATGAAGCGGCTGAACGCAAAAAAATGCTCGACAACGAAAAAGCTGACATCGACCGCTCGCTGGCGGAAGAAAAGGTCACGACCCTCGAAGAGCTGGAGGAAAGGATCGCGGCTCTTGATTCTCAGAGAAAAACGCTCGAACAGGCTCATAAAGCCTTCGACGGCGAAAAAAAGCAGGCGGAACTGAATGACGACATTAAGCTGTCCGAGCAGTTTCGTCCGCTGCATGAGCTGGAAAAGGCTATTGAGGAATTGTTGGAAAAAAAAGCCGACGTCGACGCGAAGCGCCGTGCCTGCGGCGAGGCTGAAAGAGCGGAAAAGGTCCGCAGTCCGCTTGACGCCTTTGAAAAAGCCGAGCGCGATAAAAACGGCAGGTCGGCTGAACTGTCAAAATTAAAGGGCAGTCAGCCGGATGTTCAAAGGAAAAAGGAAGACGCTGAACGGGCAAAAAAGAAGCACGACGAAAGCTCACCCATCGAAAAGCTCAATCAGGACATCGGTCTCTACGAAAGCAAAAAAGACGCCTATTCCTCCCTCGACGCATTGAAAAAGAAGCTCGATGCAGCCGACAGAGAGCATAAAACGGCGCTTGCCGAATCAGAAAATGCCGAAGCCGCTTTGGAATCAGCCGCCGCCGAAGCAAAAGCGAAAAAGGAGCAGTTTGACGCCGCCGACCGGACGGCGCGGGATCATCGGGATCGGTATTACGCGGGGATATACGGTGAGATCGCCTCCGAGCTTCGCGAGGGCGAGAAGTGTCCCGTCTGCGGAAGCATCCGCCACCCTGAACCGGCTGAAAAGCACCCGGACAGCGTAGGCAAAGACGAGCTTGACAGAGCAGAAAAGCGGGCGGACTCTGCGAAAAATGTATGGAACACAGCCGAACAGAGCAGAGAGAATGCACAAACGGAACGCGACAGGAAAAAAGCCGCTTCTGACCGTGCGAAAGAAGCGTATACCGAAGCCAGAACCGCCTATAACAGCGCGGCAGAAAGCCTGATCGAGGGGATCCCGGACAGGACCGCGCTGGATGTGAAGATTCACACCGCACAAAGGAATATCCGGGAATATGAAGAAGCGCGAAAGCTGCTTCAAAGCGCAGTTGACAAGGCGTGCGGCGAATTGTCCTCGCTGAACGGAAAGATCGAAACTGCCGAAAAAGAACTGTCGGACGCTTCGGAGACTTATGAAAAAGCGAAGCGCGAGCTTGACGAAGCGCTCAGGATAAACGGCTTTGCCGACGCCCCGTCCGTCAGGCGCTCTCTCATGTCAGCGGACGCGAGAAAAAAGCTCAACGAGGAAATCGTGCAGTATGGATCGACTCTTGAAGGCAGGAAAAAAGACCTTGCAGACCAGATGAATGCGCTGACGGGAAAGCGCGAACCCGACGCTTTCAGGTTTCCTGAGCGACAGAAGGCGATCAAAGAAGAATCGGATACCTATCAGGATCAGACTTCGGAAATCAAAACGAAGAAAGAGCGGCTTGCCGTCAAGCTGACCCGGCTCCAAGAAAAAAAGGCTGATTACGATTCCAAAATCGGGCAGGCGGAAAGCGATCTGGCTTTTGCGAGAAAGCTGCGCGGCGATTCCGGCATCGGGCTCCAGCGTTACGTCCTCGCCATCATGTTCAATCAGGTGATCGGCGAAGCGAACCGGATGCTCTCCCGGGTGCATGGCGGAAGATATCGGCTGTTCCGAACCGACGACAAAGCCGCCGGGAACAAGCGGGGACTGGAGCTTAAGGTCCATGACAGCCGCAGCCCCGAAAAGGACGGCAGAAGCGTGGCGATGCTCTCCGGCGGTGAAAAATTCCTCGTATCGCTCGCTCTTTCGATCGGAATGTCGACGGTCGCACAGAAATCGGGCGTTCAGATCGAAGCCCTGTTTATCGACGAAGGCTTCGGCACGCTTGACGACAGCTCCATCCAAGACGCGATGGACGTTCTGGACAATGTGCGGAAGGGTTCCGGCATGATCGGCATCATCAGCCACGTTCAGCTTCTTGAAGCGAATATCCCCACTCATCTCGAAGTCATCAAATCCGAGTCGGGAAGCAGGATCGCGGTCGTTTAAGGAAAACACGCTGTCTCGCCGAACCGCATACAGCACCGGGACCGCTTCGGATCCGCAGGGATCCGGAGCGGTTTTCCGTGTTCTTCCTCACAGCAGTTCGCCGACGTCGCCGAGACCTGGCGCGTTTTTTCGTCCAAAGCCGCAGAAATCCCTCCGCTCTGTCCGAAACGGTGAGGAGTTTTCTCCGTTTTTTCATGAATTCGCTCTCCGAACGAAGCCGCCGTCTTTTTGATATCGCAGTTTCTCCGTCGGTCAGGTCCCGTCAAACCGGTCAGAATGGTCAGAATCGTCCATGTTTTTTTCACTTCCGTCTATTGCGCGGATGGCTGATCTGTGATATGATATTGTTTCGGATGGGAGATGAACACTTGAATACCTTTTTGATACTGCTGTCGGTGCTTTCGGGCAGCGGCAAGGCGCTTCTTTCAAAGAAAATGCGCGCGTTCAACCGGACGCGGTTCGGACTGTCGCTGTCAAACGCCGCAGTCTCGTCCGCCGCTCTGCTCGGGATCGCCGCTTATACCGCGCTTTCCGCCGGAACGGGCGGATTTGTCTGCTCGATCTTCACGCTTATCACGGGACTTCTGTTCGCCGTCTTCACGACCGGCGCGCAGATGTTCTGCATGGACGCGCTGAAAACCGGACCGGTCTCGGTCGTCGCGTTCCTCTATTCGGGCGGATTTCTGCTGCCGACTGCGGCGGGTGTGCTGTACTGGCACGAGAAAATGACGCTTTTGAAGTTTGTCGGCATCCTGCTTCTGCTCGCCGCGATGCTTCTTATTTCGGCAAAAGACGACCGCAAAGCCGCCTCCTCCGGCTGGCAGGGCAAAGCGTTCGCCGCGATGGCGATGTCGGGCGCGGTCGGCGTCATGCAGAAGCTCCACCAGTCCTCGCCGCACCGGGCGGAATCGGGCGCGTTTCTGACCATCGCGTTCGCGGGAGCCGCTTCCCTGTCGCTGTTACTCGCGCTGACCGACCGCCAAAGCCGGAAGGAGGCTCTCTCGGTGCGCTTCCCGACCGTTCCGGCGCTCTGCTGCGGAGCCGTCGTCGCGCTGGCGAACGTGCTGAATCTGCGGCTTTCGGGCGTACTTCCGGCGGCGCTGATGTTCCCGGTCGTCAACGGCGGCACGATCCTGCTGACCGCCGTCTCCGGACGGCTCCTCTATCGGGAAGCCATGCCGCCGCGCCGCATCGCCGGGCTGGCGCTCGGACTTGCCGCCATCCTGATCGTTTCGCGGTGAAGCCGTTTTCACGGCAGCATACGCCATGCAATTCTATTGTCGGAAAAAATCTGTACAAAATAACATCTGACAGGTTTGTCAGTAAGATGAGAGGACCCCGCAGACCGTCGGTCTGCGGGGTCTTTTCTGTCGGAAAGCTCAGTCGATATTTTCGCGGACAGCTTTCAGGTACGCCGCGAGCGATTCGTCGACCGAGGACTTGAAGGACGCGAGCTTCGACGCGAAGCCGCCCTCCTTGATCGAGTTGATGAAGACCTCCGTCACCGGATTGCCGACGACGTTCGAGAACAGGTAGCCGAAATCCGACGACGTGCCGTTCCGGATGAGATCGAACATCCGCGCGGAATCGTTGTCGACCGTGTACTTGACCTTCAGCGCGACCTCGAAATACGCGGGCGTGACCGTCCGGTAGTTCGACGAGCCGAGCGCTTCCAGCACCGCGCCCGCGCAGGACGGGTCGGCGCTCGTCTTCACGAGCGAGAATGAATTGTGCGTCGAGCGCGCGCCCGAACGGTAGCCGTCCTGCGCCCTGTCGAACTTCGGATAGGGCAGGATGCCGTAGGTGTCCTTCATTTCGCGCAGCTTCGTCGCCGCGTCGTCAAATTCCGCCGTGATAAAGAGGACCTCGCCGTTCGTGAACTTCACGGTATTCGCGCCGTGCTTTAAGCGCGCGCCGTCGGTCTCGTTGTACAGCGCATAGAGCTTTTCGATCGCCGCCGTGTCGTGATCGGCGCCGAACGTGAACTTCCACGAGCCGCTCTCCTGACGGAACATCGGGATCTCCGCCGACAGCAAGAAGCCGCTGATGTGGTTCTGGTCGCAGGTCTGGAAGCCGAGCTGGTCGCCGTCGTCCCACGTTCCGTCCTGATCGACGTCCTTTGACGCCTTCGCGGACAGCTCCATCAGCTTGTCGAGCGTCCAGTCGCCGCTGTCGACCAGCTCATAAAAGCTCTCCATCCCGTAATCCTTCGCAATGCGGTCGTTGAAGAAAATGCAGAAGGTGTCGGTCAGGTATCCGAGCGAAGCGTCGCCCGACGTGAAGTAGAGCTTCCCGTCGACCGTGACCAGCTCGGAAAGTCCGGCGAGATACCACGGCTTTTCGAGGTACATATACTCATTGTCGAGCAGATTCAGGAAAATCCCCTCCTGCATCTTGACCGGCGCGTTGCCGATCATCAGGTCCACCCAGTCATAGGCGTCGTCGCCCGCCATGACGGTCGATGTGATGTGGTTCATGTAGGTGTTGCGGTCCGCACCGTTCTGACCCGGCATCGTGACGACGTTGATGTCGACGTTCAGCCGTTCCTCGACCGACGCATGGCTTTCATACAGCGCGTCGCTGACCAGCTCGCCGTTCGCTTCCTCGGAGTAGAATTCGGACGCGATATCCGCGCGGTACAGGAATGTGACGGTCTTTCCGCCGAAATCAAGCCCTTCGGGGAGCGCGTCGGCTGCCGGGTCGGCGGTGGTCTCCCCGGGTCGGGATGAGTTCCCGGAATTGTCCGGGTCGGTGGTTCCGGCAGAGCCGCAGGCGGTCAGACCGGCAAGGAGAGCAGCGAGAAGCAGTGCGATGATACGGTGTTTCATGTTGTTTTCCTTTCTTTACGTTTATTTTTCCTTTTTCGGCTGGATGCGTTCGGCGAACAGCTGGCATTCCAGCCGGATCGCTTCGCGGATGGGCAGAAAATCGGACGGTTTCAGACCCGTGACCGCGAGCATTTTCGAGTTGTCCACGTCGCGGCTCCACAGACGGTCGTAGCAGAACTGCCACGCAGGCTGCGCGTTCGCTTCGGGCGCGAAGTTCGGATGCAGCCTGAAATATTCCTCGAGCGGGACCCATTTCACCTCGGTGCCGAGCTGTTCATGATACAGCGCCGCGACCTCGTCCCACGTCAGTCCCTGCGCCGATGACACGGTGAACGCTTCCCCGCGCGCCTTGTCCTTAAACAGCAGGTTTGCGATGATCTTGCCGGAGTTGCCCGCCCAGTCCAGTCCTGCCGTCAGATAACGGCAGCAGTCGGGCATGACCATCGGCTCGCCCTTCAAAGCGCTCCACACGGGATTGCCGCCCATGATGAAGTCGAACCGGTTGACCGAGAACGAAATGACCGGGCGGACGATCGTCCACTTCGCGTTGTCGGTCTCGTTTCTCAGAAAATCCTCGCACCGCGCCTTCGGAATGGCGTAGGATTCGGTTTCGAGATAGTACGGGTCGGTCATCACGTCAAGGAGCCGCGGCGCGGTCTCGGTGATCGGGTGCTGTCTGTCGGCGTAAATGCGGTAGGACGACAGAAAGATCAGATGATCGGTGTGCGCGGCGAGGATCGGATGGACCGGCCTGTATTCGCCGAGCGTCGTGTAGTGGATGAAATTGACGATGCCGTCGTAGTGTTTCCCTTCGAGAAAGGTTTCGAGAAAAGCGAGATCGGCTTCTGCCTGAATGAAGGTCAGATCGTGATGATACGCTTTCTTTGGTTCCAGACAGATCACGTCGACCTGACAGCCCATTTCAAGGAGATTTCGCGCCGTGTGCGTGCCGAGCGTACCGCCGCCCGCGATGAGAAGAACCTTTTTCGGTTTGTTCATGGAAAGTTTCCTTCCTTATCTTATGTTATCACGCCGCGTTTACAGGCCGCGCTTTTTATAATCGACGCCGTACCCGCACGCCGCCAGCACCATGCGCTGACATTCCGCTTCGGATTCGTATGAGTACGGATTTTCCTTCTCGCCGCGCACCATCGCCGCGAAGTCGAGCATCATGTCGTCGTAGCGTTCGAGATACGTCATGTGTTTGTACGTCCGGTTCTCGACGCGGCGAACCGGCTTTTCGCCCGAAAAGTCCGCGAAGGTGACGCGCGCGGTCCCGTTGTATTCGAGCGGACGAATTTCAAAGGAGCCGAGCGAGCCGTTCACGACCAGCTGACGGCGGTTTCCGCCGCCGATCTCGGTCGAGTTGGTCTGCGCGATCGACACGCCGCGCGGATAGCGGAGCGCCGCCGTCGCCATGTCGACCGCCGTACAGCCGAACAGACCGCTTCTCGTCAGCGTCGGCGTAATGTCGTCGGGGATCCCCTGGATCCGGTAGATCAGGTCGATCATGTGACAGCCGAGGAAGAACATGATGCCGCCCTCGTCGAACCGGTCGAGCCACTGACGCTTTTCCGGCGCGTGGTCGCTGCTCATCAGCGCCGTCACCGAGTGGATCTCGCCGAGCGCGCCCGACTTTACCAGCTCGAAGCAGTCGGCGACCGCCGGATTGTAGCGGTACATATAGCCGAGCTGTACCGGCAGATTCTTCGCCTTCGCGGTGCGCAGGACCCTTTCAAACACGTCGATGTCGCGTCCGGCGGGCTTGTCAATGTGGACGGGGATGCCGTTCTCCACACATCGGAGCGCCGCGAACGGCAGATCGTACTCAAAGCCCTCGCAGACGACGAAATCGCAGCCTGCATTGAACAGCTGCTCCTCCGTCATGAACGGATAACGGCAGTAGGGTTCGGTCGGCTGTACCTGCGCGCGCCATTTTTCGTCCTCTTCGACGACGCCGACGATCTCGAAATCGTCCGGGAACTTGTCAAGACAGCTGATGATGTCGCGGGAATGGTCGTGTTTTGTGCCGATGTGACCGACACGGAGCTTCTTTTTCATTTTAATAATCTCCAATCGAAAAGTACGCCGATCGGGAAATCACGCCCGGTGCAGAGCCGCGTGTAGACCTCCGGCGCTTCTTCGGGCGCGTGGATCTCGCTGATCAGCGCTTTCACGTTGAGCCGTCCGCCCTCTGTCAGGCGCAGGAGCGCCGTGATGTCGTCGCGGTGCGTCCAGTTGCCGGGACGCGAATCGTTTTCGGGACGCGCCAGCGTGTGCGCGCCGAACACCTGAATGCCGCGCGCATGGATGAGCCGGTAAAAATCGTACTCTGCGGGATGGCGCGTACAGCCGAGCAGCGTGATCCGTCCGAGACGGCACACGCCGCGAAGACCGGCGATCGTCGCTTCCGACCGTCCCGCCGCATCGACGCAGATGTCGCAGCCGTCCTTGCGCGACAGACGGCGGACTTCGCCGAAGAAGCCGGGGTCGGCCGGGTCAAGAGCCGCGTCCGCGCCGAGCGAGAGGGCAAGCTCGCGCCGCTTCGGGTCGGGGTCGCAGGCGATCACCGGGACTGCGCCCGCGATCCGGCAGAGCTGCACCGCGGTCAGACCGAGGATGCCAAGCCCCATGACCATCGCCGATTCGCCGAATTCGAGCCGCGTCTTGCGCACGCCCTCGGCGGGAAAGCTCGCGATGACCATCAGCGCGGCTTCCTCCATCGAAACGCCGCCGGGAATCCTGATGAGATTTTTTTCCGGCATGACGGTGTATTCCGAGTGCGTGCCGAAGGTCACGATCACGCGGTCGCCCGGCTTCACCTTTTCAACGCCCTCGCCGACCGCATCGACGACGGCGGACGCCGAATAGCCGAGCTGGCAGGGGAACTTCCCCGCCACGTTCGGTTCGGCGCGCAGATTGTCGCGCTCGGTCCCG
>JAZRXB010000230.1:0-6692 GCA_045600005.1 Eubacteriales bacterium
AAGACCTGCGCCACGGCTTCGGCAGGCTTCGCGAAGAATCTCCGCCACGACCTTTTCTATAAGGTGCAGGATTTCTCCTTCGCGAACATCGACCGTTTCAGCACCTCGTCGCTGGTCACCCGTCTGACGACGGACGTGAACAACGTGCAGATTTCGTTCATGATGATCATCCGCACCGCCGTCCGTTCGCCGCTGATGTTCGTCTTTGCCATCGTCATGGCGTACATCATGGGCGGCTCGCTGGCGACCACGTTCGTCGTCGTCGTGCCGGTGCTTGCCGTCGGACTGTTCCTCGTCAGCCGCAAGGCGATGCCCGCGTTCCGCAGCGTCTTCCGCAAATACGACCGTCTGAACGAGTCGATCGAGGAAAACGTCCGCGCAATGCGCGTTGTCAAGGGCTTCTCCCGCGAGGAATACGAAAAGGAAAAGTTCGGGACGGCAGCCGAGAACATCCGCCGCGACTTCACCAAGGCCGAGCGGATCGTCGCGCTGAACACGCCTCTGATGCAGATCTGCCTGCACTTCAACATGGCGTTCGTCCTGCTGGTCGGCTCGAAGATCGTCATCACGACCGGCGGCGCAAAGGTAGACGTCGGTCAGCTCTCCGCCATGCTCACCTACGGTATGCAGATCCTCATGTCCCTCATGATGCTGTCGTTCGTCTACGTCATGATCACGATGTCGTCCGAGTCGGTCAAGCGTATCTGCGAGGTCCTTGACGAAACGTCCGTGCTGACCAGCCCCGAAAACGCCGTGTCCGAAGTGAAGGACGGCTCCATCGACTTTGAAAACGTCAGCTTCAAATATTCCGCAAAGGCGGAGAAATTCGCGCTGTCGGACATCGACCTGCACATCAGATCCGGCATGACCGTCGGTATTCTCGGCGGGACCGGTTCGAGCAAATCCTCGCTCGTGCAGCTCATCCCGCGCCTTTACGACGTGACCGAGGGTTCGGTGAAGGTCGGCGGACACGACGTGCGCGAGTACGATCTCGAAGCGCTGCGCGGCGCGGTCGCCATGGTGCTTCAGAAAAACCTGCTGTTCTCCGGCACGATCAGCGAAAACCTCCGCTGGGGCAATGAATCCGCCACCGACGAGGAGCTTGCCGAAGCCTGCCGTCTCGCGCAGGCGGACGAATTCGTCCGTTCCTTCCCCGACGGCTACGACACGAAGATCGAACAGGGCGGCACGAACGTGTCCGGCGGTCAGAAGCAGCGTCTCTGCATCGCACGCGCACTGCTCAAAAAGCCGAAGATCCTCATCCTCGACGACTCGACCAGCGCGGTCGATACCAAGACCGACCTGCTGATCCGGAACGGATTCAAAAAGTATATCCCCGAAACCACAAAAATCATCATCGCGCAGCGCGTCGCATCGGTCAAGGACGCCGATCTGATCGTCATCATGGACAACGGTCATATCTCGGCTGCCGGAACGCATGACGAGCTGATGGAATCGAGCGACATTTACCGCGAGGTCTATACGCAGCAGACGATGGGAGGCGAGCAGAAATGACAAAGGAAAAGGCAAAAGGCGTCCGTAAGATCGACGGCGGAATGCTGAAGCGCGTCATAAAAATGCTGATCGAGAGCTATCCCCTCCTCGTCCCCGTGACCGCGCTGTGCATCCTGTTCTCCGCCGTCGTCGCGGCGCTTCCCGCGACCTTCCTCCAGCAGGTCATCGCCGCCATCGGCGAATGGACCGAGTCCGGAGACTGGGAAGGCGCCAAAAAGGTCATCATCCCGAAGGTGTCGGTCCTGATCGTGCTTTACGTGCTGTCGATCATCTCCGTCACGGTCTACAACCAGCTCATGGCGTACATCACGCAGGGCTTCCTCAGCAAGGCGCGCTGCCGGATGTTCGACGGAATGCAGGATCTCCCCATCCGTTACTTCGACACGCACAAGCACGGCGACATCATGAGCTACTACACCAACGATATCGACGCGCTCCGTCAGCTCGTTTCGCAGTCGCTTCCGACGCTTCTTCAGTCGAGCGTCGTCGTCATCAGCGTACTGGCGATCATGCTGTGGTACAGTGTGTGGCTGACGATCATCGTTCTGATCGGCGTCGCCGCGATGGTATTCGTATCAAGGAAGATCGGCGGCGGCTCGGCGAAGTATTTCGTCCGTCAGCAGCAGGCGACCGGCCGCACCGAGGGCTTCATTCAGGAAATGATGAACGGTCAGAAGGTCATCAAGGTCTTCTGCCACGAGGAAGAGGTCAAAAAGGACTTCGACGAGATCAACAACGCCCTTTACGAGGACAGCTTCCGTGCGCACGCCTACGCGAACACGCTCGGACCGATCATCGCCAACATCGGCAACGTACTGTACGTCGTCACGGCAACGATCGGCGGCCTCCTGCTTCTCCTCAACGTACCGAACCTCAGCATTTCCGGCATGGTGCTGGGCATCGACATCCTGATCCCGTTCCTCAACATGACCAAGCAGTTCACCGGCAACGTCAACACCTTCTCGCAGCAGATCAACTCGATCGTCATGGGTCTCGCCGGCGCACAGCGCATCTTCTCTCTGATGGACGAAGCGCCCGAAGCCGACGACGGCTACGTCACGCTGGTCGACTGTGAGATCGCGGCGGACGGTACGATCACCGAATCCGACAGGCGCACCGGAAAATGGGCTTGGAAGCATCCGCACGGTGACGGCACGGTCACGTACACCGAGTTGAAGGGCGACGTCCGTCTCGCCGAAGTCGACTTCGCGTATGAGGAAGGCAAACCGGTCCTGCACGACGTCACGGTCTACGCGGAGCCCGGTCAGAAGGTGGCGTTCGTCGGCGCGACCGGCGCGGGCAAGACGACCATCACGAATCTGATCAACCGCTTCTACGACATTGCCGACGGCAAGATCCGCTACGACGGCATCAACATCAATAAGATTAAGAAATCCGACCTCCGCCGCTCGCTCGGCATCGTCCTTCAGGACACGAACCTGTTCACCGGAAGCGTCATGGAGAACATCCGCTACGGACGGCTCGACGCGACCGACGACGAATGCCGCGCAGCCGCCAAGCTCGCAGGCGCGGACGACTTCATCACCCGTCTGCCGGAGGGCTACAACACCGAGCTTTCCAACAACGGCGCGAACCTCTCGCAGGGTCAGCGTCAGCTGCTCGCCATCGCGCGCGCCGCAGTCGCAGACCCGCCGGTCATGATCCTCGACGAAGCCACCTCGTCGATCGACACGCGCACCGAAGCGATCGTTCAGCGCGGCATGGATAAGCTGTTGGAAGGGCGCACGGTCTTCGTCATCGCGCACCGTCTGTCGACCGTCATGAACTCGGACGTCATCATGGTCCTCGACCACGGACGCATCATCGAGCGCGGCAGCCACGAAAAGCTGATCGCCGACAGGGGAACGTACTATCAGCTTTATACCGGCGCGTTCGAGCTGGAATAAAGTCTCCCGCACAGATCAACAGAACTCCCGGAGAGAAACGGCAGACCCGCCGCTTCTCTCCGGGAGCTTTTGTATCATGATGTTCACGGCAGAACCGTGACGAAATAACGATCTATTTCCTGTGCAGCTTCCGCCGCCGCGCCAGCCGGCCAAGTCCGATGACCAGCGTCACGAAAAGCACGCCGCAGAGCGTCCCGGCGCTGTCCACCGCAACATCGACAAGCTGCGTCGAACGCCCTTCCGTAAACAGCTGATGAAACTCGTCAGCCGCCGCGCCGAGCACTCCGGCACAGACCGACAGAAAGACGCAGGTCACGACCGTTCTTCCTCTGGCGGCGTCCTTTTTTCTCTCCGCCAGCGAAAACTCAAGATGCAGGCGAAGCGACACGCCGAGCAGGGCAAATTCGGCAAAATGAGCGGCAGGTCGGATGGATTTTCGGATAAGCGCCTCGATCTCCTTCTTTTTTGCCGCGTCCAGCGCTCCGAGGATCGGCTGAAACAGTCTGATCAGAGCCGCCGAAACGCCCCGGCTGGTCTGCGTCGAAACCTCGGCGCTCTCGGAAGAAAAGTAAAAAATCAGAAATGCCGTTGCAACGACCGGCAGCAGAGACAGCCACGCGAGAAGCTGCCTTTTCTTTTCGTCTGATTTCAAATTCGAATCTCCTTATTCTACGAGCGGTACTTTGACGGCGTAACGCCGAATTTTTGCCGGAATACTCTGATAAAATACCCTGCGTCGGAAAAACCGCACCGTGCTGATATTTCCTTAACTGATAGTCCCTCTCCGAGCATGAGAACTGCGTTTTTCAACCGGACGTCGGTCAGATACCCATGAAAGGTCATCCCCAACACATTCCGGAAGATCCGTACGAGCTTGGCGCGGCTGATGAAGAACGTCTGGCAGATCAACTCGATGGAAATATCCTCACCGTAATGCCCGTCAACAAAAAGGCAGATATCCCGCACCTGACAGAAGGCTTCGTTCTCTCCTTTCCGGTCCAGCAGCAGCCTCGTTGAAGCGGAAATCTCGTTCAGAATCAGAGCGAGCAGATATTTTTCCCGTTCCGTGTCCGTCGCCGTCAACGTTCCCCGTTCATCCGGTCTGACAGAAACATCATACAGAAGCGAATAATAGGTTTCCACCAAGTCTTTCGTCTTCTCGTCCATCAGGAAAACAGTCTGTGAGGACAGGGATACTCCAATATCGGAAAGCAGCGCAGGCGGGAAATAGAGGTAGCTGTGTTGATAGGGGACGCCGCTTCGATTGAACTGTGAATGCTTCACACCGCGCGGATAGAAAATGACATAGGAGCCTTCCGCCGAACAGACTGCGTTTGGAGTCATGATCTTCGACGAACCGTTCCAGACGATCACCATCTCATGAAAATCGTGCTTATGGAAGCCGCCTGGCATCGGAATCACGATATGATAGAAAAAATTATCCACCATGTCATATTCGAGCAGTGCGACATACGTTCCGTCGTCTTTTCTATCAAAAGCAATTTTTCCCATAGCCGTCCTCCTCTGTATGACAATACTTATATTATAGCAGGTTTTTACCTTTGAGTCAAGACAAACAATGAGCAGATTTTACCATTTTGTGAGCAATTTTTTTCTTGATACTGTTTTTTCTGTATGATATAATTCTGTATGATAAATAAAGATACATTCTTCAAATCAAATAAAGGAGAATCGAATATGAAAAACAAAAATGCCTTTGCTTCTTCTGTACTCGTACTCTGTATGCTTCTCACCGCGTGCGGCAGCGCCGGCACAACAGAAGAAACCACGGCATCCCCGGTTCAGACCAATGAAAACTCCGCACCCGAAGCCACGAGCGAATACACCGCGCCGGACGTTGATTACGACGGAAAGACCTTTACCATCGCTTCCTATAATATGTATGACGCTCCCTATAAAATTACGGACTACATCATGTCCATTTCCGAGGAAAACGGCGATTTCATCAACGACGCCATTGTCAGCCGCAACCGTCACGTCGAGGAAACGCTCGGCATCAAACTGGCGCAGTTCGACATCAATTACAGTGAACGCAAAGACATCAGCAGGCTGACCAAGTCCATCGTGGCGGGCGACGACGAGTTTCAGGTCATTATGCCGATGACCTGTGCGCTGCCGTCTCTGCTCGGCACGGAGGGAATGCTGATCGACCTGAAAACCGTCGACACGCTCGATCTTTCGCACAGTTGGTGGGATGATCACGCAAATGCCGAATACTGCATCAACGGAAAGCAGTACATCGCAGTGGGAGATATCTGTTTCTACGGCAAGGGGGCGCCGATCGTCTACTACTTCAACAAGCAGCTCATCAGCGACTTCAAAATGCCGAGTCCCTATCAGCTTGTTTACGACGGCAAGTGGACCTTCGACAAGATGAACGAGCTGGCGGTCACTGCCGCGGGAGACCTCAACGGCGACTCGAAGATCGACCTCTCCGACCGTTTTGGATTCATGGGTGAGAACTCTTCTCTGACCTATTCGCTTCTCGGTGCGGGCGTCCGTTACTCCACGCACGACGCGGCGGGCAACGTCACCATCACGCTGAATACCGACCGCACCGTTGATATGGTAGATAAGTTCACCACACTGTTAAATAATACCGACACTTCCATATGCTTGGAGGCTTATTTGAATCAATTCAACAACTCCGTCTTCGATCTGATGATCCCGACCTTCCTTGACAACCGTGCGCTGTTCTTCACCAATCAGATGCTGGTCGCGCTCGATCTGCGCAATATGAACGCCGATTTCGGCATTCTGCCGCTTCCGAAATACGACGAAGCGCAGGAGACCTATTGCGGGACTTCCAATACTTATTACCTGGACAACGTTGTCATTCCGCCGACCAATCCCGATCTTGAGATGACCGGATATGTGCTGGAAGCGATGGGCCGCTATTCGCAGCAGGAGGTCACGCCTGCCTTCATCGACACCACCGTTATCAGCAAATCCATCCGCGACGAGGATTCCGCCGAAATGATCCGCATGATCTATGATAATCAGGTTTACGACATTGCCATCCCCTTCGACTGGGGCGGGATCGTCAATACGGTCAACTACACTCTCGCACCGGTCGCAGGTGCAAACTTCTCGTCCACCTACGCCTCCATCGAAACGGCGGTTCAGACCGCGCTCAAGACCACGATGGAGACTCTGCTCAAATGAGTTTCAACTCGGCTCGCTGCCGTTTATCTGAACGCAGTCCCGGTGCAAAGCGCCGGGACTGCGTATCTTATTTGTCTGTCAGAG
>JAZRXB010000231.1:0-3244 GCA_045600005.1 Eubacteriales bacterium
GGCGGCACGCCGGCGGCGTGAAGCTGAATCATAAGCCCTCGTGTCGCGTAGAAACAGCCGCGCTCTGACACATGAGCCATACGCTCCTCCCGTTATGTTTCGATTGTAAACATTTCGGAAATTTCTTGCATTTGATAAAAAGATGTGATATAATAAAATACAGACCGGAACGGAAAAAACGACTGCCCGTTCCGGAATATTCCGCCCTTCCCGCCTGACGCGGCACGACCCGCTGCCGGAAGGGTCCTATCATGATAACAGGAGTTGATCATTTATGCCAGATAATCGTCCCCGCGGAAGGGATAAAAACGTCACGGGTCAGGGCAAGGATATCTATAAGCGCGGAAGCGGTCAGGGGACCGGCCCCGTCGGAAACCAGAGCGGCTACGCAGGCCGTCCCGGTACCGGAAGCTCCGGCGGCGGTCCGAAACGTTCCTCCTCCGGCGGAGGAAAGGGCGGTATCCTGACCGTCATCATCGCGGCAGTCGTCCTGCTCGGCGGAGGAAAACTCTTCCTCGGCGGCAACTCCGGCGGCTCGACCTCGGCCGACACGTCGGCCGATAAGCCCTTCGGCAGCTTCTTCTCCGGACTGTCCGGCTTCTCCGCGCCCACGCAGACCGTCAACCTTGACAACATCTACGGCGGACTGTCGCAGGCGACCTCCTCGTCCGGCTGGTCCCTCGGCAATAATACCGGCAAGCTCAATACCTCCGTCGCATCCGGCACGCGCAAAAAATATACGACCATCCAGGGCAATAATAAGGACGTCGTGACCATCATGGTCTATATGTGCGGCACCGACCTCGAATCCGAAAGCGGCATGGGCACGTCCGACCTCATGGAAATGTGCGGCGCGGCGATCGGCAAGAACGTCAACCTCATCGTCTATACCGGCGGATGCAAAAAGTGGAACAACAACGTCGTCTCCAGCTCCTCCAACCAGATCTATAAGGTCGAAAACGGCGGACTTGTCTGCTTAAATAAAAACGCCGGCACCGCCGCGATGACCAAGCCCGCCACCCTCTCCGACTTCATTAAATTCTGTGCCAAGAACTACCCCGCAGACCGCAACGAGCTGATCTTCTGGGACCACGGCGGAGGCTCCATCAGCGGCTACGGCTACGACGAAAAGAACAAGAACTCCGGCTCGATGTCCCTGTCCGGCATCAATCAGGCATTGAAGGACGGCGGCGTCAAGTTCGACTTCATCGGCTTCGACGCCTGTCTCATGGCGACCGCCGAAAACGCGCTCATGCTCTCGAACTACGCCGACTACCTCGTCGCGTCCGAGGAGACCGAGCCCGGCATCGGCTGGTACTACACCAACTGGCTCACCAAGCTCTCCGCGAACACCTCGATGTCGACGCTCGAAATCGGCAAGCTCATCGCGGACGATTTCGTCGACACCTGCGCCAGGCAGTGCCGCGGTCAGAAATGCACGCTCTCGGTCGTCGACCTCGCCGAGCTTGAAAAGACCGCGCCCGACAGCCTGTCGGATTTCGCCAACTCGACGCAGAAGCTGATCCAGAACGACAGCTACGCCGTCGTCTCCGACGCACGCAGCAGCGCGCGCGAATTCGCGCAGAGCTCCAGGATCGACCAGGTCGACCTCGTTCACCTCGCCGGCAACATGGATACCAGCGAGGGCAAGGAGCTTGCGGATACCCTTCTCGGCGCGATCAAGTACAACCGCACGTCGTCCAACATGACGAACGCCTACGGTCTGTCGATCTTCTTCCCGATGAGCAAGACGTCCTACGTGGACAGCGCGGTGGCGACCTACGAAGCCATCGGACTGGACGACGACTACGCGAACTGCATCAAAGCGTTCGCCGGCATGGAGGTCGGCGGTCAGGCGGTGTCGGGCGGCTCGTCCTCGGCGCTCGATTCCCTGCTCGGCTCGTTCGGCTCCTTCACGCAGAGCTCGACGTCCGGTCAGTCGTCGCTGAGCGGCGATCTCGTTTCGTCGATGCTGTCGAGCCTGCTGGGCGGCTCTCTGTCCGGATTCGACCTTTCGGGGCTCGGTTTCCTCGGCAGGTCGCTCGACGTGAAGTCGGCTTCGACCTATCTTGCGGAAAACCGTCTCGACCCGACGGCGCTGATCTGGCAGAACAACGGCAAGACGAACGAGATGTACCTCACCGAAGAACAGTGGGGACTGGTGAAAACGGTCGAGCTGAACGTCTTCTTTGACGACGGCGAAGGCTACCTTGATCTCGGTCTCGACAACGTGTATGAGATCAGCGAATACGGCGGTCTTGTCGGCGAATACGACGGCACGTGGCTCGCCGTCAACGACCAGCCGGTCGCGTACTACTACCTCGACACGTTCGACGACGGCAAGAACTATACGATCACGGGACGTGTCCCGGCGCTCCTCAACGGCACGCGGGTCGACCTGATGCTCGTGTTCGACAACGAGAACCCGAACGGCTTCATCGCGGGCGCGCAGACCGATTACATCGGCGGCGAGACCTCGACCGAAGCGAAGCTCGTGACCTTGCAGGACGGCGACACGCTCGATTTCCTGTGCGACTACTACGACTACGACGGCAATTATGAAGACAGCTATATGTTAGGCGACCGGATGACGGTCAAAGGGACGCCGGTCATCAGCAACGTTTACATCGACGCGGACGCGGCGGCGCCGTGCTACCGTCTGACGGACATTTACAATCAGACGTACTGGACGCCTCTGATCCCGTGATCCGACGCGGAGTTTCCGAAAATCCCGTTCCCCGCATACGCCGTATGCGGGGAACGGGATTTTTGCGTCTGTATTCGGACGGGCAAAGCTCCGTCCGGTTTCGAGTTCGGTTTCGTCCGGGCAAAGCCTGTCGGTTTGTCGAACCCGGCGCGAACAGGCGCATTCGGACGGGCAAAGCCCGTCCGGTTTCGAGTTCGGATTCGTCTGCGCAAAGCCTGTCGGTTTGTCGAACCCGGCTCGAACAGGCGCATTCGGACGGGCAAAGCCCGTCCGGTTTCGAGTTCGGTTTCGTCTGCGCAAAGCCCAGCCGGTTTGATGAACCCGGCTCGAACAGGCGCATTCGGACGGGCAAAGCCCGTCGGGTTTCGAGTTCGGTTTCGTCCGGGCAAAGCCTGTCGGTTTGTCGAACCCGGCTCGAACAGACGCATTCGGACGGGCAAAGCCCGTCCGGTTCGAGTTCGGTTTCGTCCGCGCAAAGCCTGTCGGTTTGTCGAACCCGGCTCGAACCGGCGCATTCGGACGGGCAAAGCCCGTCCG
>JAZRXB010000232.1:0-7302 GCA_045600005.1 Eubacteriales bacterium
GATCTCGGCGCGTTCGAGGAGTTCACGAAGGGCTTCCTTCTCGGCACGAAGGGCTCGCTCACCGAGACCGAGCAGTCCCTGCTCGCCGACGGCGTGCTGCTCATCTGCTACGAGCAGTGCCTGCGTTTCCTCGGCGACTACCTGAACGGCGACACGTATTTCAAAATTCTCTATCCGAAGCACAACTACGACCGCGCGAAGAATCAGGTCGCGCTCGTCAAGGACGTGTTAAAGAAGCTCGATGAAATGCGGAAGATCGCGGCAAAATGCGCCGCCGAAGCAAAATAAACGCATTTTTCACGCATAAACGCCGCAGGACCGGATATCCTATGAACATCAGAACGCGGCGATTCTGCGGGACCTGCGGTTCCGCAGAGCCGTCTCTCCCTTTCGGGAAAAGGAGAAATCAGGAAAATGAAACGAACGATCTGTACCCTGCTCGCGCTCGCAGCGGCTCTGACCCTTCTGAACGGCTGCGGCGAAACGAAGCCGTCCGGCGATAACGTTCCCGCCGACGTGAAGCTCGAAGACGTCGTATCCGCCATCCGTGACGCTTACGGCGACGATTATATCCCGAATATGCAGATGGACGAGGAACGTCTCGAAAACGTCACCGGCGTCAAGCCGGACTGGGTGGAGGAATTCATCGCCGAGGAGCCGATGATCTCGATCAACGTCGATATGCTGATCGCGATCGAGGCGAAGGAAGGTCAGGCGGACACGGTCGAGAAGTCGCTGAACGACTACTACCGTTATCTCGTCAACGATTCGGTACAGTACCCGTCGAACATCGAAAAGGTCCGCGCCGCGCGCATCGTGCGCAGAGGCGACTATGTGTTCTTCTTCACGCTCGGCTCGATCCCGCTGGAGCTGACCGACAAGGAGGATCAGACCGACGCCTATAACGCGGCGGTCGCCAACAATCAGAAGGCCGCCGACGTCATCAGCGCCATGCTCGGCGCGTGAATCGTGCGGCAAGCGACGCCGGACAGTTTTCTGCCCGGCGTTCTGCCGCTTTATGGGGGAACCATGGTATTCAGCAGTTTACTGTTTCTGTTCCGCTTTCTGCCCGTCGTGCTGGTTCTCTACTATCTCTGCCCGGACAGGCTCCGCAACGCGCTGATCTTCGCGTCGAGCCTGATCTTTTACGCATGGGGCGAACCGGTCTACGTCGTGCTGATGCTGTTTTCGACCGTGGTGGACTTTAATCACGGTCTTCTGGTCGAGCGTTTCAAACGCGAAGGGCGCACGCGCGCCGCGAAAGCCGCCGTCGCGTCGTCGATGGTCATCAATCTCGCTCTGCTCGGCTTCTTCAAATACACGAACTTTTTCCTTGCGAACCTGAACGCGCTGACCGGACTGGCGCTGAAACCGCTCGACCTGACGCTTCCCATCGGCATTTCGTTCTACACGTTCCAGACGATGTCCTACACGATCGACGTTTACCGCGGCGAAGCGAAGGCTCAGCACAACATCATCACGTTCGGCGCATACGTTTCGCTTTTCCCGCAGCTCATCGCGGGACCGATCGTCCAGTACAAGACGGTCGCCGAGCAGATGGATCACCGCGAGCTGACGGTGGAGAAATTCTCGTATGGCGTGACCCGTTTCGTCAACGGGCTCGGCAAAAAGGTGCTGCTTGCCAACGCCGCCGGGCTGATCTGGGACGCGGTGAGCGCGTCGGAGCTGTCCGAAGTGCCGGTCCTGACGGCATGGCTCGGCATCGCGGCGTACACGTTCCAGATCTATTTCGATTTTTCGGGCTATTCCGACATGGCGATCGGGCTTGGCTCGATGCTCGGCTTCCGTTTTCTGGAAAACTTCAACTATCCCTACGAGTCGAAAAGCGTCACGGAATTCTGGCGGCGCTGGCACATTTCGCTGGGCAGCTGGTTCCGGGACTACGTGTATATCCCGCTGGGCGGCAACCGGCAGGGGTTAATGAAACAGCTGCGCAACATCGGGATCGTCTGGCTGCTGACCGGTCTGTGGCACGGCGCGAGCTGGAATTTCGTCCTTTGGGGCGTATATTTCGGCGTTCTGCTGGTCGTCGAAAAGACGTTTTTACTTGAAAAATTAAAGAAAGCGCCCGCCGCCGTCGGACATCTCTACACGATGTTTTTCGTCGTGGTGAGCTGGGTGATCTTCGCGCTCGACGACATCGGGCGGGTGTTCGGCTATCTCGGCGCGATGTTCGGCGCGTCGGGGACGCTTCTTGACGGCGAAACGCTCTATCTGCTGTCGAACAACGCGATCCTGCTCGTCATTCTGGCGTTCGCGGCGACCTCTCTGCCGAAAAAGCTCGCGGGGAAGCTGACCGAAACGCTCGGCGGCCGTCCGCTCGGCGCAGCGGTGCGCTGCGCGGTGTTCCTCGGCATTCTCGTCGTTTCGACGGCGTATCTCGTCGACGCTTCGTACAACCCGTTTCTGTATTTCCGGTTTTAGGAGGGACGAAGTTTGAAAACAAGTTTTCAAACTTATCGTTTTGCGGCTTTCATTGCCGTTCCGGCAATGATTTTGCTTCGCAAAAACAGCCGCAACTCCGCAGAAAGGAAGCTTTCGCTTCGCGAAAGCCACGGTTAATAATATGAAAAAGACCGATCTTGCGTCCGTCCTGACGTTCTGCATCTTCATCGGCGCGCTGACGATCTGGAGCATTTTCACGCCGGTGCGCACCTTTTCCGAGACCGAGAACCGGACGCTCGAACCCCGTCCGTCGTTCACGCTCTCCGCGCTGTTTGACGGCAGCTATACGTCGGACTACGAGACCTTCATCACCGACCAGTTCGTCCTGCGCGACCGGTGGATCTCCCTAAAAACGCTGTCCGAGCGTCTGCTCGGCAAAAAGGAATCGGGCGGCGTCTATTTCGGCGCGGACGGATATCTTTTTGAAAAGGACACGCCCGACCCTGAGCGCATCGAAAAGAACTGCGCCGCCGTCGAGCGCTTCGTAAACGACGAGGGCGCGAAGCGGAACGTCCGCGTGCTGATCGCGCCGACCGCTCTGCTGACGCTCGAAGACAAACTGCCCGCGCACGCGCCGGTCTGGGAGCAGGCGGAAATGCTCGACCGGCTGGCGGAGCTTCCCGGCTTCGTCGACCTGCGCCCCGTCTTCGCAGAACACGCGGACGAACAGCTTTACTACCGGACCGACCACCACTGGACGACGAACGGCGCGTACTACGCCTACGCGGCGGTCATGGATTCGCTCGGTATCGAGCCGGCTCCGCGCGAGTCGCTTCGTGAAACGCTTCTGTCGGACGGGTTTTACGGCACGCTCGCGGCGAAGGTGAACACAAAGGTCTCCCCCGACCGTCTGATCTTATTGGAGCCGGAAACGCCGCCCGCCGTGACGCTCGACTACAACATGGGGCAGTCGTCCGCCGCTTCCCTGCTCGTCCCGGAAAAGCTCGAAACGCGCGACAAATACGGCGTTTTCCTCGGCGGCAACGACCCCATCGTCGACATTTCGACCTCCGTCAAAAACGGGCGGACGCTCCTCGTCGTGAAGGATTCCTACGCGCACTGCATCCTCCCGCTCCTCGTCAGCCACTACGAGCGGATCGTCTGTCTCGATCTGCGCCACATGAATCTCGGCGCCGAGACTTATCTGTCCGAATTTTTCGGCGCGGACGACGTGCTGATCCTCTACAACGCCGCCGGCTTCGCGGACGACCGGAACGTCACCGGACTTGTGAAATAACCGAAAAAACAGCGGGAGATCTCCCGCTGTTTTTTGGTTGCTTTTCTTTTGAAAAAACTCTTTACAAACGGTCGGATTTATGATATCATAGTGTATAGTTTAGGAATACGACCAACTCATATCAAAATCCGACAATTTTTCAAACGAAAAGAAATAACGGAACAACATTATGGAAGACACTTTCTATCCGTTCCCGCAGTCGCGCGGGTGCGATATCATCGCCTACCGTCTCTCACAGAAGGGACATTATATGCCGCTCTACCACTCGCACACCTACTACGAGTTCATTTTCGTGCTGAGCGAGGGCAGGATCGTTTTCTCGAACACCGGCGGCTCGATCAACGGCAACGGGCGCTGCGTATGCTTTCACAATTCTCACGTCCTGCACCGGAACAACGTGCCGAGCGACGTGTTCTACGACCGCATCGTCCTCTACGTCGGCGAAAGCGCGCTGACGATGATCGGCGGCGGCATGGGCAGTCTCGGCGTTTTTGAAAACACCGGCTCCGCCGTCGTTTCGCTCGACGACCGCGAGCTGTCCCGCCTTGAAGGCTACCTGACCGAGGTCGCCTCTGACAGCATTTCGGACGACAAAAAGCGCCTGTTCACCGCCCTCATCCTCACCGAACTGAAAGAATACGCCAACGAGCGCAACACGCAGTACCTGAGCCCCATCAAAACCTACATCAAGGACGTCGTGGAATATATCGGTCAGAACTACAAGTCCGACCTCACGACCCCCGGTCTCGCTTCCCGGTTCTTCGTGAGCGTCAACAAGCTCAACCGCGATTTCAAACGCTACACCGGCTCTACCATCAAGCAGTACCTCATCGCCCTCCGCATGAAGTACGCGCAGGCGATGCTCGCAGGCGGCGAGAGCGTCCGCAAAACCGCCGAAGAATGCGGCTTCGAGAGCCTTTCCTACTTCATTCAGGCCTTCCGCCAGTACACCGGTCAGACCCCCAGCGCCTTCTCCAAACAAGCCCTCGGCAAGTTCGACTATTACTCGTAAAGGTTTGTTTTGGCGGGGGCGGGGGAAACTTTTTCCAGCGGCAAAGAAGTTTAGCCGTTGCTTCGCACCGGCTCCCGCGCCCCGCACCCCCACCCCTTTCAAAATCCGCTATACAAGGAAAAACGAATTTAGTATAGCGGAACCGGGAATGCCTGCTCCTACGGAGCGGCGAAACAAACAATTTCAGTGTACCCGTCCAAAAAAGCGCCCCGATGGGGCTGCTTTTGTTTATTCCCTGCCGACTTCATGAAAAGCGTCCGAAGGACAGCTTTTCCGCTTCATGACCCGTCAGCGAAAGCTGTCTCCCCGTAGACCGCAAAAAAAAACGCTCCGCAGAGACAACATTTGTTTTTCCCTGTATAGCGGTTTTTGAAGAGGGTGAGGGGGTTTGGGGGAGCGGGAGGGACTTTTTTTCGCTGGAAAAAGTCCCTCCCGCTCCCCCAAGAAATAATCGTTATTCCCCCGTATCAGCGGAGTAGGTGACGTAGGTGCGGAAGAGGTTCAGGCAGGCGGCGTGATGGGCTTCGGTTTTGGAGGAGCCTTTGAGGTTTTTGAAGGTCGAGAGACGGCGGATGCAGAGGATGGTGTCAGCGGGAAGATCGTTGATGCCGTTGAAGTAGGTGCCGAAATCGGTGCTGTGAAGGAGGATGCCGCAGTCGTCGTAAGCCTTGCCCTCGTAGGCGGAGGGATCGTCGGGGAAAATTTCGGCGAGCGGAAGGAAGCCGCCGTCCCTGTGAACGATCTCGTACATATAAGGCGAGAGGAGACAGATCACGGCGTCGCCCGCGAGCATCTGCTGATAGTATTCGGTCATGGTCGTTTTGAGGAAATTGCCGTCGAGGACCGCGCCGTCGGCTTTGGCGGCTTCGAGTTCTTCGGGAGAGAGCATGACCACATCGTCGAGACTGATGTTCACTTTGCCGTCGCCGTCGTAGTCGTCGGCGAGCTTTGCGGCGGAGGAGCGGATGTAGGTGATGTCCTGCACCGCGAGGATCTGCGGACCCGCGTAGAGGAGATAGTAGTCGTATTTGTCCTTGTTGATCATCTGGATCGTGCAGATGACGATCGTGATGATCAGCCCGGCGGCGATGGCGGACTGCGTTTTGTAGTGGTACATGAAATTGTCGAGCCACGCGGCGAAGCCGGATTTTCTGAGAGACGGCTCGGTGAAATTCTGTTTGTCGCTGTTCATGACTGCCTCGCTTTGAATTGATAGTTCATTATAACACAAAACCGCGCCGACTGCAAGAGCCGGCGCGGTTTTGTTTCATTTTTCAAAGCGAAAGTTTACATTCCGTACAAAACCGGCGTAAAACCTCACGAAAACAGCCCGTTTAACAGACTTTCCGCGTAGACCTCGAGAAAATCGAAATCCATCGCTTCGATGTAAATGCGCTCGATGGCTTCGTGAACGACCCGTGCCCCGGCGAGCTTTTCAAGCGAAGCGTCGAGCAGACCGCGGGACGAGCGTTTCAGCAGACGGCGGCGGACGCGGTCGTCCTTCGTCACCTTTTCGCGGTCGATGAAGCGCGCCATGTTCACGACCTTCCCGTCGCCCGACGGAACGCCGCCGTCCGCCGTGACAAACGCCGCGCCGAGCGTCGGGAACCGGAGCGCTTCGGTCAGAGACGGTTCGAGCGGCATAGGCGCGCGCACCGCCGGAACGCCCGCTTCCTTTGCCGCGTCGAGAAGAGCGTCGAAAAAGAAGGGCGCGCTCCCCATCACGTCCGCGACCCGGAAAACGACCGGCTCGCCTTCCGCAAAGCTGTCAAACCGCGCAAGCCCGTGCGTCGAGATCGCTGAAAGTCCCCTTACCTGCGCCGAAAATCCGACCGCCGCACCTTTGTTATCGTGAAGCAGCTGACGCATCAGCCGCCCGGCGGCCTTGCGGAGCTTTTCGGCGAGCAGGAACCGCGCGGCGTCGGCGCGGAGCAGCTTCTCGATCTCGCCGCACGCATAGAGGTACTCGAAAGCGTCCGCGAACAGCGCCGCCTTCTGCCGGATGAGCGGAACGATCTCCCCGCGCTTTTCGCGCAGGACCGACGGCTCCCAGAACTGACCGAGATTCACGATCTCCTCGCACGCGCCGGGAAAACGCGGCTCGCGCACGTGCGGCGGCGTGCCGTCGAGAATGCCGAACGAGCGCTCCCCTTTGCGCAGGATCACGCCGTCGAGAGAGTCCGGGTCGGACGAACAGTGGAAGAATTCGCACGTCCATCCGCTGTTCACGCCGCGCGCCGCCGCGCGTTTCATGAGCGTCGACTTCCCCGTTCCGCTGCCGCCTTTGAGAATGACCGTCCGGTCGAGCGATTCGGGGGTGAAAATTTCGTCGTACCAGCTGACGAACCCGCCCGCCGAGTTCGCCGCCGCAAAATATCTTTCAGCCATATGCCACCCTGCTTTGAACGGGACGCGCCGCCCGCCGGACGGCGTTTTCCCGTGAATTGCCGGGAGGACGGTTTTCACCCGCCGTTTTGCCCGGCTGGGACAGCATATGCCGAAAAGCGCCGATCCGTGCCAAAAAGAAAGCGTTCGGCGCGCTGAACGCGCGCCGAAAACGATGTGTTCCGCTTCGCGGAACGTGATG
>JAZRXB010000233.1:0-14639 GCA_045600005.1 Eubacteriales bacterium
AGACGTACACCACGTCAATGCTTCCCTTCGCCCGCCCCTCGCGGACCAGCTCGGTGACGAAGCCCTTCCTCCCGCTCGAACCGTCGTCCGTGATGACGCCGGTCGAAATGCCGTTTTTCCCGAACAGCTCGAGCGAATTGATGAGCGAAGCCGTCCGGAAGCCAAACACCGCCTTCGCGCGGCCGGCGTAGCATTTGCCGATCGAGAGCAGCGGATACATCCCGATGCCGCCGCCGACGAGCAGCGCGTTCTTCCCGATTCCGAGCGAAAAGCCGCTGCCGAGCGGTCCGAGCAGGCTCACCGCGTCGCCCGGCTTCCGCGCAGCCATCCACGCGGTCCCCTTGCCGCGCACCTCGTAGCAGAGACGGACGAGCTTCCCGTCGATCGTTTCGCAGATCGAGATCGGACGGCGGAGCGTCGTCCCTTCGCCGCAGAGGATGTGAACGATCTGTCCGGGTGCCGCATGAGAAGCGATCTCCGGGCATTCGATCTGCATATCATAGAGCTTCGCGCCGTCGAGAATTTTCTCGTTTGACAGCACTCTGCCGTTGTCCTTGTAGTCCATTTTAACCTCCGATCACGGCGTTGATGTCGTCGCGCATGGCGATCACCGCGCCGCGCGTGCATTTCTGATAGTTCGTGCCGTCGTCGCCTGCCTTTTTGTACGCGCACATCAGAGCGCGGGAGGAGTTGACGATCGCGCCGCGTCCCTTCGCGTCGAACGCGCCCGCGATATCCTTCGCCGCGCCGCCCTGCGCGCCGTAGCCCGGGATCAGGAAGAAAGTATGCGGAAGCGCCGCGCGAAGCTCGGTCAGCTGAGCCGGATAGGTCGCGCCGACGACCGCGCCGCAGGGGCTGTATCCCGACGCGCCGAGATAGGGCGCGCCCCACTCCTCGACCTTTTCGCCGACCGTGCGGTAAAGCGTCCTGTCGCCGAGCGCGAGGTCCTGAAAATCGCCGGAGGACTTGTTGGAGGTCTTGACGAGAATGAACATCGCCTTGTCATGCTCCGCCGCCTGCGCGATGAAGGGCTCAACGCCGTCGACGCCGAGATAGGGGTTGACGGTCACGCAGTCGACCGGGGTCGCCTTTGCAGTCGACGCAAAGAGCTTCGTTTCGCCGATGAAAGCGCGCGCGTAAGCCTCGGCGGTCGAGCCGATGTCGTTGCGCTTCACGTCGAGAATGACATACAGCCCCGCCTCGTGCGCGTAGGCGATGGTTTTTTCGAGCGCGATCAGCCCCTCGATGCCGTACATCTCATAGAACGCCGACTGCGGCTTGACCGCCGGAACGAGATCGGCCGCCGCGTCGATCAGACCCTTGTTGAACGCGAAAATGGCTTCGCCCGCCGCCTTGAAGGTGTCGCCGAACTCGTCGACGGCTTTCTTCTGAATATAGGCGGGGATGTAGTCAAGCACGGGGTCCAGCCCCATGACGGTGGGATTGCGTTTTGCCGCGATTTTTTCGATAAGCGGTTCAAATGACATGATATTTTCCTTTCCTGCCGTTTCCGGCTGTCTGATTCTTCGTTATTTTACAAGGGAATAGACCTGTTCGCCGCCCACAAAGGTGTCGGTCACGCGGATGGGGAACGTCCTGCCGAGGAACGGCGTGTTCGTCGATCTTCCGTGAAGCGATTCCTTCGTGACGGTGCAGTCTTCCTTCGACGCGAGCATGAAATCGGCGGGAGAGCCGACCGCCAGCCGTCCGAGTCCGAGCTTGTCAAGCCCCGTGATCTTCGCTGGATTCTCCGCCATCAGCCGGACAAGCGTCTGTAATGTGATCTCGCCGGTCAGCACAAGCTCCGTGTAAGCTGCGGCGAACGAGGTCTCCAGTCCGATGATGCCGTTGGGCGCGCTTTGCAGATCGTTCCCCTTTTCGTCGGCGGCGTGCGGCGCGTGGTCGGTCGAAATGCAGTCGAGCGTTCCGTCCCGCAGACCTTCGATGATCGCGCGGCGGTCGTCCTCGGTGCGAAGCGGAGGGTTCATCTTCGCGTTCGTTCCGAAGCGGAGAACGTCGTCCTCGGTCAGCGCGAAGTAGTGCGGGCAGGTCTCGGCGGTCACGCGCACGCCGCGCGCCTTCGCCTGACGGATGATCTCAACGCCGCCGCGTGTCGAAACGTGACAGATGTGCAGGCGGCAGCCGGTCTCCTCGGCGGCTTTGATATCGCGCTCGATGATCCGGTCCTCGGCGAGATTCGGGATCCCCTTCACGCCGAGTTTTTTCGAGACTTCGCCTTCGTTCATCACGCCGCCTTTGGCAAGCGACATATCCTCGCAGTGGGACATCAGCAGATAATCCTTCGCCGCCGCGAGCTTCATGGCTTCGCGGAGCAGTTCTACCGTAGCGACCGGCTTGCCGTCGTCCGAGAAAGCGGCTGCGCCCGCCGCGTGGAGCGCTTCGAGATCGCAGACAGCTTCGCTCGCCAGCCCCTTCGTGATCGCCGCGACCGGAAAGACGCGCGCGCTGCCCTTTTCGGCGCGCTCACGGATGTACCGCAGGACCTCCGCGTCGTCGCAGACCGGCTTCGTGTTCGGCATACAGAATACCGACGTCACGCCGCCCGCCGCGGCCGCCGCCGTTCCGGTGAGGATATCCTCCTTGTGCGTGAAGCCGGGGTCGCGCAGATGTACGTGCAGATCGATCAGTCCCGGGAACATCGTCTTTCCCGCCGCGTCGAGCGTCAGGTCCGTCTGCGGAAGCTCCTCTCCCGCCGGAAGGAACCGTTCAAAGCGTCCGTCCTTTACCGAGACCGACCAGAGCGTATCGTCCGCAAGATCGCCCCGGCGGACGTTTGTGATGATGAATCCAGCGTCAGCCATTTTCTTCCTGAGTCCCTTCTTCGGTCAGCAGACCGTCCTTTTTCATGGTGTCCTCAAACGTGAAGTAGTACCCTGCCCCGCGTACCGCGCGGATCATCTTCATGCCGAAGCGCTCGTCGAGCTTGCTGCGAAGGAACCGCACGTACACGTCGACAATGTTGGTGTCGCGCGCGTTTTCATCGAGCCAGAGGTTGTGAAGCAGTTCCGAGCGCGAGATCGTCTCGTCGGGACGCGCGTGCAGATAGGAGAACAGCGCGTATTCGCGCCCGGTCAGCTTGACCGTCACGTCGCCGTAGGTGACGGAGCTGTCGTTGTCGTCCAGAATCAGTCCGGCGAGGTCTTCGTCCTCATCCGCGCGTTCGAGCTGACGCTTCACAAACTCGCGCAGCTCTTCCAGAGGGAACGGCCGGTTCAGGATCAGGGTCGCGATGCTGTCCGGCACGCCGACCGAGAGAAGTCCGCAGTCGATGAAAATGATCGCTTTCAGGTGCCGGAAACCGCTCAGCTCGGTCAGTCCTTCGGCGGCGAGGAGCTGATAGTCCTTCGCGCCGGGCGCGGCTTCGGTCAGTCCCATGCGTTCCAGCTCCAGTTTCAGAAACCGTCCGCAGATCGGGTCCGCCGCGTTTACAAGGAAGTTCATACAGGGTTCCTCCTTATTCATATTTTCAGTTTAGCCGATTGTTTAATGCTTTGAGATGACAAATGTTATAATAAAATCCGTTTTTATGTCGGCTCTGCCGACATAAAAACACCTCTAAGGCGAGCCAGGGCGAGCCCTCGCGCCGAGGGGAGCCGACAAAACTTTGTTTTGTCGGCGGCGATAAGCGCGGGTACCGATTGTAAAACGAAGTTTTACAATCGACTACATATTTTCAGTATCAGGTCGGTGACGAGAACCATGACCGGGATCGTCAGTACCGACAGGACCGACGACATTCCGACCGCTTCGGCGGCCAGTCCGGGTTTGATATCATAGATCTCCGCGAACATCGCGGTGTTCGCCGCCGTCGGCAGTCCGACCATGACGGCGAAAAAGCAGACCATCATGCCGTCCAGCCCACAGAGCTTCGCGGCAAAGGCGATGATCGTCGGCATCAGAAGGAGCTTCCCGGCGCAGAACAGGTAGATCCGCGCCGAACCGACCAGCTCCTTCACGGTGAGCGTACCGAGCAGACTGCCGATGACGATGGTCGTCAGCGGCGTGCAGACGCCCGCCATATACGCCGCCGCGTTCAGGAAAAACTCCGGCAGCGGCAGTCTGGTGATGTACAGGAGCAGTCCGATGAGACAGGGCGTCGTGCCGAAGTTGAGGAACATCTTCTTCACGCTCATTCTGATGTCGCTCCGTCCGCGTCCGAGCAGGATCATGCCGTAGGACCACATGAACAGATTGAACGAAACGACGTAGAACGCGCCGTAGAACGCGCCGATCTCGCCGAACGCCGCTTCCATGACCGGCAGTCCGATGAAGCCCGCGTTCTCAAAGATCAAAGAAAATTCGAGAATTTTCCGCTCGTCCAGCTCCTCGAAGCCGAGTACGGTGAAATGCGCCAGCAGCGCGACGAGCGAATGCACCGCCACGCCGAACAGGATGACGAACAGTCCCTTTTTGAGCAGCTCTGCGGAAAACTCGACGTTGATCAGACAGCGCACGAGCATGAAGGGCTGGGCGATCTTGATGACGAAATTCGACAGATTCTTCGAGAACCGGTCGTCGATCACGCCGACCTTCCGCGCAAAGAATCCGATCGCCATCAGGATGAAAAGCGTCAGAACAAGGCTGAAAACAAGGCTTAAATTGACGTTCATTCCACGTTTTCCGCCTCGTCGAGCTTCGCCTTGATCGCCTTCATGTCGACGAGCATATCTTCTTTCTTGTGCGGGTCGCGCAGCAGCGCAGACGGATGATAGACGGCGCACATCGAAAAGCCGCCCTTCTCGAACCAGACGCCGTGTTCCTTCGTGATGCGGAAGTCGGGTTTGATCAGCCGCATGGCGGAGATGCGTCCGAGACAGACGATCAGCTTCGGACGGATGAGCTTCACCTGCTCGCGCAGCCAGCCGATGCAGGCGTCCTCCTCGGCGGGCTGAGGGTCGCGGTTTTTCGGCGGGCGGCATTTGAGGATATTGGCGATGTAAACGTCTTCGCGCCTGATATCGACGGCTTCGAGGTAACGGTCGAACAGCCTGCCCGCCGCGCCGACGAACGGGACGCCGGACAGGTCCTCCTTCTCGCCGGGCGCTTCGCCGACGAACATCAGCTTCGCCTCGCGGTTCCCGGTCCCGAAGACGAGATTGGTCCGCGTGTCGCCAAGCGGACAGTTGTGACAGCCTCCGCAGTTCTTTTCAAGTTCTTCCCACGTCATGATAAGCTCCTGTGAATAAAAGTCAGGCAGGGGATTTCCCCCTGCCTACTATTATATCATACTTCCGAGGATTTTAACAGCATTTTTTTTACAAAAACATAAACAATGTTCCTTTATATATAAATATGCGTCCGCACCGTCCAAAATTCGGCAATAATCACCGATAAACGACGCGCTGCCGAGGATGTTTTTCGGGTCGCGGGAAAGATAGGCGCGGTAGGTGAGCTTTTCGGTGACGACGAGCCATGTTTTCCCGCCGCCTTCCCACGCTTCGCTTTCAACGTCCCGCCAGATCGGATGAGAAGCGAACCTCGCGCAGAAGTCGATCAGCTCCCGCATCGAGCCGAACTGACAGACGCTGGTCATCCGCACCTCGCCGGGTTCGGGCTCTTTTGAGCTGCGGTCGTTCTCGCAGAGTCGGGTGATGTAAAGCTCCGCCCCGCCGTCCTTGGACGGATAGAGCTGGATGAAAATACGCTCGCTCACCGTATCGAAGCCCGACACGCGCCGCACGTCGTCGAGCAGACTGCGGAACGCGCGCCGCGTCTTCTCGTCCGCGCAGTCGATCGAAGTCTGCCCGCGCGGAGCGCCGAGCGACGCGATCTCGTAGTGATCGAGATCGTCCTTGGTGAGCATCAGTTTGAGTTTGCCTTTGCCGATTAAAATATGTTCCATTCCGGAATGTTCCCTTCTGATCAAATCAGTCTGCACTACTATATTATAATCCGTACAGCGCAAAAATGAAACCCCAATCATATGGGAGCAAAGGAAAAAGCTCTCACGGCAGAGCCGTGAGAGCGGATATCTGGCGAGGCTTCCAGAAACTTTTCAGATGAGAAGTCCCGCGGGCTTATTTGAACGAATCCATCATCTTTTTGATCGACTCCTCGACTGCGGACTTGCCCGAAGCGACGGTCGAAGCGAACTCGGTGTCGCCCTTGATGAGCAGGTCGCGGACCTTTTCGGCGAGCTTGGTCGTCCAGCCGTAAGCGAGCGACGGGTCGAAGCAGAGGGACTCGTTGATGATGCCGAGCATTTCGATGGAGTCGTCGTTGCGCAGACCCTTCTGCGAAACGGTGATGTCATAGTAGACCGGCAGAACGTCAAGGTAGCTGTAATAGGACAGCGCGTCGATGATAACGCCGGTGCGGGACGGTTCGGTCACTGTGACCGGAACGGTGAGGACAGGCGCGAGATAGTTGGTCCAGGTCTGGTAGTTTTCCTGATTCTCGTCGTACTTCGGCATCGGAAGCATACCGAACGTGTCGGCGAAATCACGAAGCTCGCCGCTCGCCTTGACTTCGCCGCCGACAAACAGAGCGCGGCGGTTCTTGAAGATGTTCTGATAGGTCTTCGGCTTGTTGCCGGTCTCGCCTTCCATGAAGCTGCCTTCGGTTCCGAACATCTGCGCGAGCTTGGTGCAGACGTTGACGAAGCGTTCGCTTTCCATGTTGAAGACAGGCAGACCCTTGCTGTCCTTCGTCGTGAACGTGAGCCCTGCGCTGACCATCATGGCCATTGCGCCGTTGTAGTAGGTCGTGTAGCCGTAGCGCGATTTGCCGTCGTCCTTGAATTCGTAGCCGTCGTCGCCGTTCAGGCTTGCGCTCTTCTTCTGGTATTCGCTGAACTTATCGAGCGTCCACTTGCCTTCGCGGACGAGATCGTAGGGCTTGTCGAGCTTGAGGTCATCCATCATGTCCTCGTTGAAGTATAAGCACCATGCGAGGTCGAACGCGGTCAGCGACAGATTGCTCTGCGCGAAATAGATGCGCTCGTTGTTGCCGATGATCGAAGCGTTGACCGTGATCTGGTTCCACCACGGCTTGTCAAGCTGCAGCTCGGGGATGTCGAACAGGTTCATTAAGTACCCCTGAGAGATCAGTCCGCCGACCTGATGTCCGGCGCAGTACGCCGCGTCATAGTTGTGGTCGCCTGCCGCGACTTCGGTCTGGATCGCGGTCACGAGATCGTAGATGCCCGCTTCGACGGTCTTCAGCTTGAAGTTCAGCTTTTCTTCGAGTCTGCGGTCGCGGTTGTAGATCGCGTCCGCTAAGATCTCGCCGGACTGCGACTCATAATCGAGATAGGTGTTCATGTTCCACACGTTCTCTACGTTGAGGATCGTGAAATCCGCCCCTCCGAAGTCGTATCCGTCGAGCGGATAGGGATCGGCGGTGGTCTCCTCGATCGGCGCGGACGTGTCGTCCGCAGCGCTGGTGTCAGAACCCGCCTCAGCGCCGCCGCAGGAAACGATCCCGGCAGACAGCGCGCATACGAGAAGCGACGCGATGACTCTTGCAAAATGACGATTCATATCATACCTCCGTAAATATTCGGCAGAAAGCCGGTATTTTATTTATTATATCACGAAATCCACTGTCTGTACAGTGACAAAACGTCCATTTAAGCACGATTCGACCATAATTTTTTCGGTATTTTCCGGCGTCTGCCGCATGAGAACGCCGCATAACAAAACCGGGACGCTTTCGCGTATACCGACAACAAAACCGGGACGCTCTCGCGTACACCGGTTACAGAAGCGGGACGCCTTCCGGCGTCCCGCTTGTACAGTATTCCGCCTGTTTACGGATTCATCAGGATCTGTCCGAGTCTGGTGTCGCTGCCGATGATGATCGTTTTGTCCTCGCCGGTCAGAGACGCTTCGAGCGCTTCGAGCGCGCGCATGAATTCGTAGAATTCCTTCTTTTCATCGGTGTTGTAGGCTTCGGCAAGAAGTCTCATGTACTCCTGCTCGCCCTCGGCTTCGAGACGCGCCGCCTCGGCTTCGGCGTTGGAGACGATGATGTTCACCTGCTTATCCACGTCGTTGCGGATGATCGAGGCCTCGTACTGACCGTCTGCCGTGTACTTTTCGGCGATCTGCTTGCGGTCGGAGATCATGCGCTCGTAAACGGCCTGCTCGTTGTTCTCCGGCAGGTCGAAGCGCTTGATGCGGACGTCCAGCACGTTGATGCCGTAGGTGTTGCAGAGCGAAGCGACCTCGGCGGTGATGCCCGAATAGATGTCGTTGCGCTCGGAGGCGTCGTCCATGTTGATGATATCGTTCTGTTCGAGCTTACCCATCAGGTTCTTGAGCGAGTTGTAGGTGACGGCGTTCAGACGTGCTTCGGCTTCACCGGTCGTGCCGAGCGTGCGGTAGAACGTGCGCGGATCGGAAATTTCCCAGAGGATGTAGCTGTCAACGGTCATGTTCTTCTTGTCGGAGGTCAGGACCTCGGACGGCGGGATGTCGTAGATCAGCGTGGTGTCCGGGAAGGTGCGGGTCTCGTCGATGAACGGGATCTTGAAGTGCAATCCCGGCTCGTTCGTGATGTCCACGATCTCGGAGAAGCGCATGACGCAGACGTATTCGTTTTCGGCGACCGTGTAGAACGCGCCGGACAGTACGATCAGTGCCAGCACGACGGCTGCCAGAATGATCCAGAATCTCTTTTTCATGAAAACTGCCTCCTTATCTGCCGAAATCGTCGAGCGGCAGCAGCTTGTCGGTCGAGCCGTCGGACACGTCGATGTAGAGCTTCACGCCCGGCAGCGACGCTTCGATCATTTCGTAGTACATTCTGATCTTGGTGATATCGGGATTCTTCTTGTACTCGTCGTACATTGCTTCAAAGCGGGCGACCTGCTTCACCGCGTCGTTGATACGGTTCTGCTTTAAGTATTCCGCATTCTGGATGAGCTTATCCGCGTCCGCCTGCGCCTTGGGCAGCTCGGAGTTCGAGTAAGCCTTCGCCTGATTGATCGCGGTCTCCGCGCCCTGCTTTGCGGTTTCGACCGCCTTGAAGGCTTCGACGACCGAGACTGTCGGCGGTTCGCTGTCCTGGATCTTGATGTCGGTGAGGGTCAGACCGATGTCATAATCGTTGAGGATGTCGGTGACAAGCTCCTTGACGCGGATCTGGATGTCGGTCTTGCCGTCGGTCAGCACCGAGTCGACCGTCGCGGAACCGACGACCGCGCGGATCTGGCTCTGGATGAGGTTCTTTAAGATGACCTCCGGATTGCGTGAAGCGTAGAGGTACTTCACCGGGTCTGCGATCTTGTATTCAATGAAGAAATCGACGTTGACGATGTTGTAGTCGCCGGTGATCATCTTTGCTTCATTGTCGATCGTGTTGTCGTAGTTGCCCCACGCGTCGGTGCGGTAGCCAAGCTCGATCTTCTGGTAGACGTTCACGTCTACCGTCTCAGCCTGCTGGATGCCGAAGGGGAGCTTGAAGTGGATGCCGGCGTCCGTGACTTCGGTCACTTTGCCGAAGGTGGTGACGACCGCCTGCTGCTTTTCATCGACCGTGTACCAGCAGGTGGAGATGAGCGACAGCGCCGCGATGACGATCACGGCGATGAGGATCAGCCTTCCGACCTTCTTTTTATCGACCGGAGGCTTCGAGGTCTTGTTCTGATAGAACGTGTCCCCGTTCTGCGTAAATCCGTTCATAAGTACGAACCATTCCTTTCATCTGTTTGGGAAGCGCTTTGCTCCCGCCAGCCGCGTGTGCGTGTGTTCTCACGAACATTTCATACGGTCACGTGACTGTATTGATAGTATAACGCATCATTATGAACTCCGTATGAACATTGTGTATTGTTTTTCAAAATTTCCGCGCATAAAAAACGTGCCGGACATCCGACGAATGCCCGGCACGTTTTTTATGCAGACTTATTCCTCGTCAAGACCGGTGAAGCCGTTTTCGTAGAGCAGCTTTTCCGCCGCGCTCTCGGCTTCGATGCGCATGACGACATACGCCTGGCTCTCGGACTTTGCGATGAACGCATACATATATTCGATCTGAATATTGTGTGCGGACAGCAGCTTCAGCACCTCGGCAAGTCCGCCCGGACGGTCGTGTATGCACGCCCGGATGACGCTGGTGATCGAAACGGTCAGCCCGGCTTCGCGCAGCACCTTCTCGACCGCTTCCGGGTCGTCCACGATGATGCGGAGGATGCCGAAGTGGGTCGTATCGGCGACCGAAAGCGCGCGGATATTGATGTTCTTCTGCGCGATGATCTCGGTGATCTCCGCCAGTCTGCCCGGCTTGTTCTCAACAAAAATGGAAATCTGTTTGATGATCATGCTGATTTCCTCCTTCCCCGCGAACGGGATAAAATAATGAAGATTACTGTAAGACGCGCTTATCGATCACGTGCTTCGCTTTGCCCTCGGAGCGGGTGATGGTGTTCGGCTCGACGAAGGTGATCTTCGCCGCGATACCAAGCGTGGACTGCATGGCGGCGTTGATCTTCGCTGCCTGCGCCTCGAAGCCGCGCACCTGGTCGGAGAAGTTCTCCGCGGAGACCTCGACCTGGATCTCCAGCATATCGTGGTTGTTCACGCGGTCCACGATGATGAGATAGTGCGGGTCGACGTTGCCGCAGGAGAGCAGCACGCTTTCGATCTGCGACGGGAAGACGTTCACGCCGCGGATGATGAGCATATCGTCCGAACGTCCGCAGGGCTTCTTCATGCGGACGAACGTGCGTCCGCAGCCGCACTTTTCGTGCGTGATGCTCGAAATATCGTGCGTGCGGTAACGGATGAGCGGGAGCGCTTCCTTCGTGATGCAGGTGAAGACGATCTCGCCCTGTTCGCCGTCGGGCAGAGGCTCGCCGGTCTCGGGGTCGATGATCTCGATGATGAAATTGTCCTCGTTGACGTGCAGACCGTTCTGACATTCGCAGTCGAACGCGACGCCCGGACCGGAGACCTCGGACAGACCGTAGATATCATAGGCCTTGATGTGCAGACGCTCCTCGATCTCCTTTCGCATATTCTCGGTCCACGGCTCCGCGCCGAAGATGCCGGCGCGAAGGCTCAGCGTTTCGAGCGGGATGTTCTGTTCCTTTAAGGTGTCCGCAAGATAGAGCGCGTAGGAGGGCGTGCAGCAGATGACCGACGCCTTGAAATCCTGAAGCATCATGATCTGGCGCGCGGTGTTGCCGGTGGACGCGGGGATGACCGTCGCGCCCATCTTCTCAACGCCGTAGTGAACGCCCAGACCGCCGGTGAACATACCGTAGCCGTAGGAGACGTGTACGAAATCGTCCGGTCCGGCGCCTGCCGCGACGAGCGCGCGGGCTGCGCACTCCGACCAGATCTCGATGTCGTTGTGCGTGTAGCCGACGACGGTCTGCTTGCCGGTCGTGCCGGACGAAGCGTGGATGCGCTGGAGCTTTTCCGGCGGGACCGCGAACATTCCGTAGGGGTAGTTGTCGCGCAGGTCCTGCTTGTTGGTGAACGGGAGCTTATAAAGATCGTCGACCGACCGGATATCCTCCGGCTTCACGCCCGCCTCGTCCATGCGCTTTCTGTACATGGGCAGATTCTGATAGGCGTGATAGACCGTGCGGGACAGGCGGTAGGACTGTAAATGATAGAGCTGCTGACGGGGCGCGGTTTCGATTTCCTCGTTGAAATATCTTGCCATATAGGTGATCTTTCCTTTCCGATTTCAGGGATAACGGCTGACTCAGCCCTTGTATGCTGCCCCCAGCTCGAACGCTTTCAGATTCATTTCGAGGAACTTCTCGGGGACGGACATCTTCACGGCTTCACGAATCGTGTCGTGGTCAAAGCCGAGCGCGTTCGCCATCAGACCGATCAGCGCGACGTTGACCGCCTTTTCGCTTCCCGCTTCCCTTGCGATCGCAAGCGCGTCGGCGGCGATGATCTTCGCGCCGGTCGCCGCGATCTTTTCGACGAGATTTTCCGGATAGACAGCCGCGCCGGTGATGACGGGCATCGGATTGATCTGCTGCGTGTTCGTGACGATCACGCCGTCCTTTTTGAGGTAGGGCAGCCATCTTGCGGCTTCGAGCAGCTCGAAGGACATGATGATGTCCGCTTCGCCGCGGCAGATGACGGGAGAAGCGACCTTGTCGCCGTATTTGACGTAAGTGACGACCGAACCGCCGCGCTGGCTCATGCCGTGGACCTCGGAGACCTTCACGTCGTAACCTGCGAGCAGGACGGCGTTGCCTAAGATGCGGCTTGCGAGGAGCGAACCCTGTCCGCCCACGCCGACGATCATGATATTTCTGGTAGACATTGTGATTCTTTCCTCCTTATTTGATGATGGCGCCGAATCTGCACATCTGCGTGCAGAGACCGCAGCCGTTGCAGAGCGTTGCGTCGATGGAAGCCTTGCCGTTCGTGACCGAGATGCACGGGCAGCCGATCTTCATGCAGGACTTGCAGCCGATGCACTTCGACGTGTCGATGGTAAGCGGCGGGGCGTGCTTGACGTATTTGAGCAGAGCGCAGGGACGGCGGCAGATGATGACCGACGGGCATTCTGCGGCAAGCTCCTCTCTCAGGACCTTTTCGGTCTCGGCGAGGTCGTTCGGGTCGACGATGCGGATATGCTCGTCGGCGACGCCTGCCGCGCGCGCGATGTTTTCGATCAGGATGCCGTGGACGGCTTCGCCCTTGAGCGTGAAGCCGGTGCAGGGATTCTGCTGATGACCGGTCATGCCGGTGATGCTGTTGTCGACGACGACGACGGTCGACAGACCCTTGTTGTAGCAGATGTCAACGAGTCCCGTGATGCCGGAGTGCATGAAGGTCGAGTCGCCGATGACGGCTACCGACTTGTTCTCCTCGTGACGGATCTTGTTGAAGCCGTGCAGAGCGGAGACCGACGCGCCCATGCAGAGCGTCGTATCCATGCCGCCGAGCGGCTGAGCAGCGCCGAGCGTGTAACAGCCGATGTCGCCGCTTACGTACAGACCGAGCTTCTTGAACAGATAGAAGACGCCGCGGTGCGGGCAGCCCGGGCAGAGGACCGGCGGACGGACCGGAACGGTCTCGGAAAGCTCGTAGCATTCCGGCTCTTTGCCGAGCAGCAGCTTGGCGAGCAGCTCCTGCGAGAATTCGCCGATGACCGGCAGCAGATTCTTGCCGTCGGCTTTGACGCCGAGGGTCTTCACGTGCGTTTCGATAACAGGGTCAAGCTCCTCGATGACGATGATGCGCTCGTACTTCGCGGCGAAGTCGACGATCAGCTTCTTCGGAAGCGGGTTGACCAGACCGAGCTTTAAGTAGGACGCGGCGTCGCCGAAGACCTCGGAGGCGTAGTTGAAGGACGGACCGGAGGTGATGACGCCGAGCTTCGCGCCTTCGTTCTCGATGACCTTGTTGAACGGGCAGTTCTCGGCGAACTCAGCGAGATCGGCGAGACGCTTTTCCACGACGACGTGACGGCCGCGCGCCATGGCGGGCATCATCACGTGCTTGGAGGGATCCTTTTCGTAGGGCTTTACCGGGACCTCCACGCGGTCGGCCAGCTCGACGACCGACTGAGAGTGCGAGACGCGCGTGTTCAGGCGGAGCATGAACGGCGTGTCGAACTTCTCGGAGAACTCGTAAGCGAGCTTCGTGAACGCAAGGCATTCGCCCGAATCGGACGGCTCGACCATCGGCAGCTTGGCGGCGATGGCGTAGTGACGGCTGTCCTGTTCGTTCTGGGACGAGTGCATACCGGGGTCGTCGGCGACGCCGATGACCATGCCGCCGTTCACGCCGGTGTAGGAGGTGATGAACAGCGGGTCGGCGGCGACGTTCAGACCGACGTGCTTCATGCCGCAGAAGGAGCGGCCTCCGCCGATCGCCGCGCCGAGCGCGACCTCGAGCGCGACCTTTTCATTGGGCGCCCATTCCGCGTAGATCTCGTCGTATTTTGCCGCAGCCTCGGTGATCTCGGTGCTGGGCGTGCCGGGATAGCTGGAAACGAGACGGACGCCGGCTTCATAAAGACCGCGCGCTGCCGCTTCGTTGCCTAACATGATTTTTTTCATTGTAATTATTCCTCAGATGTGTTCCGGAGCTTCGGCAGACGTCCGTCTCTCCGTCCGGCGGACGCGGGGGAACGATGAGATTCCCCGTCGTTTGACTAAAATGCAAATGTAATATGATAATAAATTATTATATACCTTTTTCCGCCGTTTGTCAAGGTCATCCGATGAAATCGAACTCGATATCGTAGATGCGCACGGTGTCGCCGTCGGCGCAGCCCTTTTCGGTCAGCTTTTCGATGACGCCGCTGTTTTTCAGCACGCGCTGGAAGTAGGATACCGAGTCGCGCTCGTCGAAGTTCACCGAGTCGATCAGGTGGAGCAGCCATTCGCCCTCGACCTCGTATACGCCGTTCACGTTGCGGATCGTGACCTCGCGGTCGCCGTTCATGTTGTATTCCGGCGTGGGCGCGACGTATTCGGTCTCGTAGATGGTCAGCGGCGGGAGCGTTTCGAGCAGAGCCGAGACGCGGCGCATGAGCGCGTCCACGCCCTCGCGCGTGACGGCGGAGATGCAGAAAAGCTCGCAGCCGAGTTCGTTCTTCACATAATCCTCGAGCGCGTCGAGATCGACCGTTTCGCGGTCGCAGGCGTCGAGCTTGTTCGCCGCGAAGATCTGCGGACGGGAGGCAAGCTC
>JAZRXB010000234.1:0-11564 GCA_045600005.1 Eubacteriales bacterium
CAAGAGATGTTTGCCCTGACGGCCAAGTCATGTTTGCCCTGACGGGCAAGTGATGTTTGCCCTGACGGGCAAGTGATGTTTGCCCTGACGGGCAAGTGATGTTTGCCCTGCGGGCAAGTGATGTCCGCCCTGACGGGCGGGTGATCAGTAACCGAGCAGACGTTTTGCGTTGCCGGACAGGACGGCTTCCTTTTCGTCGTCGGTCAGGGTGTAGTCGAGCAGCACGCCGCCGAGATACATCGACGGATTGCAGGTCGGGAAGTCCGAGCCGTACAGGAAACGCTCCTTGCCGAACAGGTCGATGGCGTGGCGGAGCATTCCGTGGCGGAAGATGCCGTAGCCCGACACGTCGAGGTAATAGTTTTCGCTGAGCTTCATGCGCTCCATGTGGCGCATGAACGCGCCGTACTCGCCGGGATGCGCGGCGACGAAGGTCACGCCGGGGTGCGCTTTGACCATTCTGTCCATCTCATCCTCGCCCATCGAATGGAAGCTGACGATCATGTGATATTGTTCGGCGGCGTCGAGGATCTCGCCGAACGCCGGGTCGGAGTAGTCCTTCCAGCCGTGGCAGTAGGGGACCAGCTCGCCGATGAGCTTCACGCCGCGCGCCGCCATGCGTTCGATCTCGCCGAGCGATTCGCGCACGTAGGCGGGATGGACGTGGAAGCCGGGCTCATAGAAACCGCCGTACTGTTCCTTCATGGCAAGCGCGGCGCGGTTCTGTTCGGCGACGCCTTCCCAGCCGGGGTCTCCGACCTTACCAGCACGGATGGGCGAGCCGCAGATCTTGACGACGCCGAGCTTTTTCATATCGGCAAGGGTGGTTTCGAGGGTCATATCGCAGTTGTCCTTATGACTGCATATATTATAGGAAGGATCCGGGAAGGGATGGGTATGGAAGTCGATGACCTCAAGGTCTCCGAGCAGGTTTCGGACAGATTCATACTCATTCATGAAAAGCCTCCTGATGACGCGGCTCCTGTCGCCGGGCGCGGCGGTTCGAGCCGTTAATTAACAGCATGATAGCACATCCGCGCGGATTTGTCAAGAGGTTTTTTGATTTGCCGCCTGTCGCGCGGCGGGCGAACGGTCTGCGCCCGCTCCACGGCGGGGGCTGTTTCATGCGCTTCCAAAGCTCAAAGGGTCGAGCCGCCGGACGAACGTCCAAAGCTCAAAGGTCGAGCCGCCGGGCGAACGTTCGGAGGTGGAAAGGGCGCCGCACGCCCCTTTCAGTCGTCGTACTCGACGTACATCACCGCGTCGCAGTGCCAGCCGCCGGTGTGCGCCGAATAATGCCCCTCGTGCCAGTAGACCGGCAGATTGTCCTGCGCATGGATCGGCACGATCGGCCGCCAGATCTTCGTGTCCGCCGAAAAATCGCCCGCCGCCGGGATGCGCCGGATGACCTGCTCGAGCCGGTACGACACGCCGTTATCAAAGCTCTGATAGCTCTCCAGCACCCGCGCTTCGCCGTCGAAACGCGCGATGAACACCCGGTTCGTCGATGTATACGGCATACTCTTGTGCCTGCTGAGTCCGTCCTCGCCCACGCCGTAGTAGAACGCCATTCCGCCGACATAGGTCTGCGAGCCGTCGAGCTGCGGCGGCTTCGACAGGAATTCCCCGACCGTGCAGAGCGGTTCGGACAGCTTCCACGCGCCGTCCTTCCACGTGGCGACGACGTAGACCGCGCTTTCGGGTCTGTCCAGCGTGAACGGGCAGAGCGCGACGCGGCAGGGAACGGTCGGCGACACGTCGAGCAGACGCACCGTCGTCCCTTCCGGCGAGACGTAGACCTGATCGAGCGTTTCGAGGTCGATCATCGCCGTCTTTCCCTGACCGAACAGGTTCACGCCGAGCGGCTCGCCGTTCATGTTCGTGAGATCGCCGTCCGCGTCGAAAAATCCGCTGCGCACCGTGTGGTCGCCCGAGATGCGCGGATGCCCGTAGAGCGCGAAGAACCAGCGCTCGACCGGTCCGGCGGGCGATTTGACGAGCTGCTTTCTCACGTCGAAGTAGAAAAGTCCGCCCGCGTCCGACGCGAGGAAGACGACCGGTTCGCCGAAGCTCGCCCCGCCGTCCGCCGACGTGCGGAACTCCCACGTCACGCCGTTCACCCGCGTGAACAGCCACAGCTCGCCCCGCGCCGTGTTCTCGAACAGCTGCGCGTAGGTGACGCTGTTCTGATAGTGCAGCACGAGCGGTCTGCCGAAGGACATGATATCGCAGGGTCTTTCGGTGACGCGGAAGGTCAGCGTGTGCGTCGAGCCGTGACCGGTGTAGGCGACGGCGATGCGCCCGTCCTCCATGACGCAGAGCGAGGGCGCGTTGTGTTCGTCGGCGTAGTTGCAGTTCAGGCGGCAGAGCGTCACGTCGCGGCTGGGCGTGCGGCTGCACTTCGCGTCGAATTCCTTGACATGGATCTCGCCCATGTCGGTGCAGTAGGCGATGTAGGTCAGACCGTTCAGTCCGACGACCGCTTTTTCATTGATCCACCAGTCGGTGTTGGCGCGCTTGATGCGCACCTCGCGGGAACGTTCGATCGAGATCATGTGATTCACCTCATTCCGGGTCCGCACGCTTTCATGAAAGCTGACAGCCCCATTTTTTATTGATTTTCCGCGACGGCCTTGAGCATGGCGGCGATCCCGCTCTCGACGACCGATTCGACCGACGCCAGCGACGACGCGAAATTCTCCGACTGACCGATCGCATAGGTGCGAAGCAGACTGCCCGTGCCGCCGAAATCGAAGATCGTGTTGAGGTCGATCTTCACGTTCGAATAGAGATAATCGAGCATTTCCTTCGAGTCCTCGTCGCGCGCGATCTTCTCCTTTAACACCACCCCGTTGATCTTCGGGACCAGCTCAGTACCCGACAGATACGCCATCGCTTCGATCAGCGCCGCGCATTTCTCCGGCTCGGAGCAGGTGACGGGAATGCCGATGCAGGAGGGAAGGAACGAATTGATGTGGCTGTAATAGGAGTCCTGCGCTTCGTCGTATTTCGGATAGGGAAGGATCGCGTAGTCGTCCTTCATGTCGCGGAAGTACAGCACGCCCCACTGAATCGGCGCGGCGCAGAACAGCGCTTTCGATTCGGTGAACATGGCGACCTTCATCGTCACGCCCGCCGCGTTCTTACCGAGCTTTTCGGTGTAGAGAACGCCGCCGCCCTTCAGGATGCGGTTCAGACGGTCAAGGATCCCGATCTCGCGGGAACGGTTCAGACAGATCTCGACGCCGTTCTGCGTGTTGACCATCATGTCCGCGCCGCAGCCGAGGTAGAACGCCTTGCCCGATTCGTCGGTCGTGGTCAGCGCCCACTGGTCGTCCACCGTCATCTGACTGTCGCCGTTCAGGTCGCGCGAAACGTCCGCCGTCAGCTTTTCGAGCCGGTCGAGCGTCCATTTCCCGTCCCGGATGACGTCGTAAAGACTTTCCAGTCCGTAGTCGTCGGCAAGGGTGAGATTTTCATACATCGAATAGATCGAGTAGGTGTAGCACAGCACCAGCGGTCCGGCGGCGGCGTAGGTCTTCCCGCCGAAGGTCACGGCGCTGTTCATCGACTGACACCACCATTCCCGGTCGAGCGCAAGCGCGTCGAGCGAGCCGAGGTCGCATAACGCGCCGTTCAGGATCAGCATATTGATCCCCTCCTGCGGACAGGTCTCGACCAGCTCGTAAGCGTCCTCGCCCGCCTGAACGAGACGGATGAGCGTTTCGGCGAGCGATCTCCGTTCTCCGTTTTCGGTGTAGACGATCTCGGTGCCGAAGCGTTCCTCAAGCTCGGCGTCGCGGCTGAACAGCGTGTCGTTGACGATCTCGCCGGTCAGCTCGCCGGCGTGAACGCCGGGACGGTCGTTTGCGGAGTAGACGAGGATGCGGAAAGGTCTGCCGCCGAAATCGACGGCGGGAAGCGTTTCGAGATAATCGGTCGTTTCGGCGGGAGCGGTGCTTTCCGGCGCGGCGCTTTCATCGGCGGGAGCCGGAGCGGCGCCGCCGCAGGAGGACAGAAGAATGCTGAAAAGCAGGATCAGGGAAAGACCGGTTCGCTTGATACAGTGCGGCATGGCGGTTCTCCTTCTGGGTTCGGATTCCGTTCGGGACTGACACGGTACTTTCATTATAGCACGGAATTTTACCGGACGACAGAGAGAAAACGACAGAAAAACCGGTGTATTTCGATACGGAAAAACGCGCCGCGGCGGGAACCTTTCCGTGCGGGGAAGCGTCTGATGCGGCAGATGAAAAAAAGCGCGTTTCCCGCAGGGAAACGCTTCGCACGGAACAACGGGAGGATAAGCGATGTTTTACGAAATGCGCCGGGCGGCGTATCTGATCAAGTCAGTCTACCGCGTTGCAAGAGGGAAGCTGCTCTGGCAGAATTCGGAGCGTTCCTATGCGACGCTCACATACCGGATGCGCGGAAAATGCGTTTATTCATGGGAAAACGGGGCGGAAGAGAAGGTCTTCCGCCGGGCGGAGGGAGAGAGCGTCAACTATCTGCCGTCGGGACTTTCTTTCCTGACCGAAGGAGAGGAGGAGGAGCTGATCGCGGTTCGTCTTTTCGTGTTCGGAGAGGACGACCCGGAGATCGCCGTTCTCGACGGACGGACAGCCGCCGCGTGCGGACCGCTGTTCCGCGAGCTGCTCGCCGAATGGGAGGGACGCGCCGGCGGCTATGTGAACCGGTGCATGATCCTGCTCTGCCGGATCTTCGAGACCATCGAAAAATCGAAACGGCCCGCGCCCGACCGCCGGACGGCGCTCATCCGGGAAGGAGCGGACTATCTGAACCGTCATTTCCGGGAACCGGGGCTGACGGTGGGGAAGCTGGCGGAGCAGTGCTTCATCAGCGAGGTGTATTTCCGGCGGCTGTTCCGGGAAGTGTACGGCGTGACGCCGCTTGCGCGGATGAATGAGATGCGGCTCGATTTCGCGCGGGAGCTGATCGGGACCGAAGGGCTTCCGGTCGGCGAAGCGGCGGAGCAGGCAGGTTTTGCGGACCCGGATTATTTCCGTTCAGTCTTCAGGAAGCGGTTCGGCTGTGCGCCTTCCGCTCTGCGCACCAGACCTGCCCTGCCGGACAGCCGGACGGAGGAATGAACCGGTGCGCGACCGCCCGCGGCGAACAAATGCCGCGCCTGAAAAGGCCGTGCCGCGAAACGCCCATGCCGCGCGGCTGTCCGTGCCGCGTGAATACTGCGCCGTTGACCGCCGCGCCGTGCGAATACCCGCGCCGGGCAAACACCCGCACCGCCGCGCATGGAGATATTCACTCCACAGCTGAACGCCGCAGCCAAGGGTCGAGGCGGGTGGGGGATCGCTTTTCTGATAATTATTGATAACGAAGGAAAGCGGAGGGAGGAGTGCCGACCAACGGTCGGCATAGACCTCTCGGCGTCTGAGATGGTCTTCTCCTCCCTCCCTTACGGTTGAGCAAACAAATGTGTTGCGCGGCTTTCACTGCAAGATCAGACAATGCAGTGAGCCGACGCCCCGGAAGGTCGGGCATTCCACCTCCCGCCGGGGCGATCTTCGACTTCTCAGCCGATCTTCACGATCAGACGCTCGGAGACGGGAAGCTCGACCATGTAAACGTGCGGCGCGCGGACGCTCACAGGAGCCGTCTCGCCGTTCACCTTCACCGCTTCGACCGCTTCGTCCGAAACGAACGTGAACTGTCCTGCGTCCTTCACGCTCCAGAAGCCTTCGCCGAGATCCTCGACCGTCGCGGGAGCCATGTACTTGTCGCCAAGTCCGACCACGCCGACGCCCTTCTTCATCGGGACCGCGAGGAACAGACGGAAATCGTCGTAGTTTTCAAGCGTCAGCGGCAGCCTGTCGCCCTGACCCATGAAGACGACCTCGCCCGTGTACCAGTTGTAGAGCGCGTAGCGTTCGCCGGTCAGGTTCATGTCCGCCAGCGTGATCTCGCCCGATACCGGCTTTTCGTCCTTGTCGAGGTCGAACGCCGCGACAACGCCGTTTTCCCCGATACTGTTGAAAACCTTGAAGATCTTTCCGCTCGTCTCCGCGTCGCTCATCAGGCAGTCGCGCGTCGGAACGGCAGGCTTCGGCAGACGGATGATCCGTCCGTCGGCGTAGATGATCGGCATGATCGTTTCCTTCACCGAACGGTTCAGCTCGTCGCTCATGTAGACCGGTCCGCCGCTCATCGAACGAAGGACCGCGTTCTTCTTCGCCTGACCGTCGTCCGACCACCACATATCCCAGTCGCAGTAGTACGCGCTGCCCTGAATGAGCGAGTTGTAGCTGCACTGTAAGATATGCTTGATGAACCACAGGCGGTTTTCGGGCTGGAAGTCGCCCGACAGACGGCAGACCGAGCTGGACGGACGGTTCCAGAAGTTCTCGCTCGTCATGCACATACAGTTGATGATCTGCCCGTCAAAGTTCGCGCCGACCGACGCTTCGATGGCGTTGTGGAGGTTCCGCGCCGCTTCGCCGATGGGCAGGATGTTCTTATAGTAGTTGCGGATGAAGGACTGGTTGTCGACCTTGACGAACTCCGCGCCGCAGTCCTTGTAGAAGGAGTGCTGCGTGAAATAATACTTGAACGCCTTGTCGAAGTCGGGGCTGTGGACGAGCGCGCCGTTCAGTGTGCGGACTAACAGGTCGCCGTGTTCCTTTGCGATCTCGCCTTCGGGGTCGATGCCGTGCCAGTAGCCGGTCGTCGGATGCCACATGGCGGTCGTGATGTTGCAGCTCTTTAAGTCCTGGATGCAGGCCTTCAGACCCTTCGGGAAACGCTCGGGGGCGGCTTCAAAGGCGCGCAGCTCGCGCGAGCCCATCGTCTTGCGGTTGATGTGCGGCACGTCGCCCCACATATCGTCGATGATGAAATAGTGGACCGGGATGCCCTTGTCGCGGAATTCCTTCGCTTTGGCGACCAGTCCGTCGTGCGTGACGTCCATGTGGAAGGCGTCCCACGAGCACCAGCCGAGGTATTCGAGGTGGGACGGATAGCGGCGTTCTTCACGCAGCTTGCCCGGCTTGCCGAGGATGCCGAAGGTCTTGCCGATCACGTCGGGAACGAGCGCGTAGGGGTCTTCTCCCTCACCGATGGTCAGAATGATCGAATCGCAGCGGTTGGCGACGATGTTCGACCAGACGTAGAGCGTCACGCCGCCCTTTTCGCCCTCGGCGCGCGGTGCGAAGCCGCGGAAGTCCGACTTGAACTTTTCCGCGCAGACGGTGGAAGCGAACGTGAAGCCGTCTTCCTTTTCCCAGATCAGCGACTGCGTTTCGTTCGGGATTTCGGCTGGGTCGGAGGAGAAGGCGTTGAAGCACCAGAATTCGCCGCGGATGTAGTTGGCGAGCAGGGACTTCATGCCGCCGAGCGTTTCGATCTCGAAGCCGTAGGCAAAGTCGGGCGCGAGGTGATTGTCGCCTTTCGTTTCGCCGAGCGTTGCGGGGAAGTAGTCCGCGTCGAGCGAGAGGACTGCGAGACCCTTCGATTCCTTGACGGAGAGGGTCATCGAAAGTCCCGCGCCGTTGTCCCACGTAACGGAGGGACCGCCGCAGGAGACAAGCTCCGGATAGAGCATGGTGCCGGTCGTTTCGGTCTTCGCACAGGCGCGCATTCCGCCGAAGATCAGTCCGTTTCCGCCGAAAAGCGAGACGGCGCCGTCCTTCTGTTCAAAATAAAACATGATGTGATTCCTTTCCATAACGCGGCGGGAAAGCCGCGTGAGATTCGATTTCTGCCGAGGGTGAACGGCGGAGCAACGTCCGCCGCACCGGTGAGGTGACGTCCGCCGCACTGACGGTCATTTTTTGCCGTCATCTTTCTTGTCGCCGTCATCGGACGGCATTTCCCGGACGCTGAGCGCGCTGAGCGCGGTATTCAAGAGCGTGGAGAGCAGATCGTTCGAGGCGGAGTCCTTTTCTTCCTTTAAAAGCTCCATCGCTTTCTTTTTCGTGTCGGCGTCCGCCTTGCGGTAAAGCTCGACCAGCTTTTTTTCGGTCGCGTTCACCTTCATCGACGTCGTGGACGACGAAGACGAGGACGACGAAGAAGACGAGGATGTGGACGAGGATGTGCCGCCCTTCGGCGCGTTCAGAAGGGAGGACTGCGTGACGCCGGTCGCCTTGGCGATCTGCTTCAACTGCGCCTGCGTCAGTTCCTTTTCGCCGCGCTCTGCCTTGCTGATGTCCGACGAGGTAACGCCGTCGACCTTTTTCGCAAGCGCCGCCTGTGTCAGTCCTGCCGCCGTGCGCGCTTCCTTGATGAGAGTTCCGACTGTTTTTGCTGCCATATTCCGTTCCTTCTTCCTGTTGATTTGGGAGAACTGCCCTCATTATACCATATTCCGCGCCGTTTGTAAAGTGATGAGGCGAAAAAAGGCGGGACGGATATTTGCCCTTCGGGCAAGTGATGTTTTGCGGCTTCGCCGCAAAGTGATGTTTGCCCTTCGGGCAAGTGATGTTTTGCGGCTTTGGCGCAAAGTGAAACGAAGTGTTCCGCCGTATGGCGGAACACTTCGTTTTGGCGGAACACTTCGTTTCTTTTTTATTTCACAAAGCGGAAGCGCTCCACGCCGCACTTCTGATAGATCTTCGGGAACCAGCGGTCGAGCTTCGCCCACTTTTCGCCGTCGCCTTCCGCGATCACGTCGGCGGCGCGTCCGAACAGCGGTCCGATCGACGTGTACTGTTCGATGCGCAGAAGGACCGTCTGTCCGGCGAGCGCTTCGGGAAGCGTCCAGACAAATCCGGACAGCTGTCCGCCAAGGCTCACGCCGTTCACATAGACGCGCGTATAAAGCTCCGACGAGTCGAGCGCCAGCTTCGACGGCGTATCGGGAAGCGTCAGCGTCGTTTCGAGCGTCAGCTTTCCGGCGTATTCGGGCAGGACGATTTGATCGAGCCGTCCGGTCGGAACGGTCTTCGGAAGCGCACGGAGCGTATCGGTCTCATCCGACGCGAATGCGCCGACGAGGAAGACGGACGGGAGGAAGGGTTCGCTCGCGGCGGGCTGGCTGACGCGGACGGTATGCGTTCCGGGCAGCAAGGCGAACGGCGCGGTCGCATGATACAGCTCGGCAAGTCCCGGCAGGAGCGCGTCGGTCGGGAAGCGTTCGGTGAGGACCACGCCGTCGAGCGAGACCTCCCCGTCAAAGAGGTAGTCGCGCACGAGCAGACGCAGACCGCCGAGCCGTTCGGAAACGGTGAACGTGAAGTCGGTCTTATCCGAGCGGATGTTGGCGCGCAGAACGTTCGGGCGCTCGAGCGTCAGGTTAAAGTCGGGCGAAAGCTCGGCGAGCGTTTCGGGGCGCTTCGGCGCGGGCGAGCCGGCGATGTAATGTCCGCGTCCGGGAAGGTCGATGGCGGTGACAGAGCCGTCCCGCATGAGCTTCAGCGGACGGGTCTCGTTCGAGTCGCGCAGGTCGAGAACGACGGCGGAACCGTCGGTGAACAGGCGAAGGAACAGATCGTCCGGCTTTTCGCCGTTTTCGTCCAGTACCTCGACCGGACGGGCGGGCAGGGAAGCGGCGACCGCCTTTTCGTCCCAGCCCTCGGATTCGTCGATCGTGAGGACGGGCAGACCGGCGGGCGCTTCCTCGTCCTCGTCGAGCAGGATCCACTGGACCTGTGCGCGGACAAGCTCACGGAGCAGGCGGGTCAGGCGGTCGCTGACGACGCAGTTCGCCAGCGTCTCAGAGGCGCGGCGGTAAGGGACGCGGACTGCCATATCGGCGCGGATGGTCTTCTGTGCATAGGACGCGGCGAGGGAAGCCGACGCGCCAAGCTCCGGGTAGCCCTCGAACCACGGGCTTGTGTAGTTCATCGGGTTGTACCAGCCGTTTTTCTTTACGTTTCCGCGCGCGTCGGCGGCGGCGACCGCCAGAACGTAGTGGTCGAGGTTGAACATGGCTTCGAGCCAGAGCATCTGCTCGACGCGGGCGGGCGGCAGGTCGGTCGGGCCGAGCGCGAAGGTCTCGACCAGTCCGCCGTTGTTCCCGGTGCGGATAGCGGCCTGCGCGGCGCCGAAGGTGAGCCATTCGGCGGTGTTGACCGTCGTGCGGGTGCTGATCTCATCCATTCCGGGCAGGTTGAAGCCGCGCAGGACGCGGATCGTGTCGCCGCTTGCGCGGATGGAGCTTGACAGGACCGATTCTGCCAGCAGATGACCGGTCAGAAGGATGCCGTGGTCGGTACACCATCCGGCGATCTTATCGGCAAAGCTCTCGCGGAAGCGGTTCGCAAGGACGCGGTAGAAGCTGCCGCGGAACTCGTCGGTCGGCGCTGTCATATCGGCGAAAAGGTCGCGCCCGGTCGCGGCAAGGTAGAGCTTATCGAGGTCCTTGCACCACGGGTACTCGTTCGGCGCGGCGTAGTAGCTGAACGCCGGTTCGTCGGTGAAAATGCCCTTGATGACCCGCCCGAAGTACTCGCCGAAGCGGTCGAAGTAGACCTGATGGGTCAGGCGGATGAAGCAGTCCACCGCGTCGGGATTCAGGATGTCGGCGTAGCGGTCGGTGCGCCTCACGACGACCTTCCCGTCCTCGACGACGGCGCGGTGCGCGAAATATTCTTCGTTTTCCGCCATGACCGCGCCGCGGCAGGTGCCGGACGGCCAGTTGAACTCGTCGTAGAGCCAGATATCCATGCCGTACTCGTCGGCGGTGCGGATGATGCCGCCGCAGATCTCGAGCCAGCGCTCGGACATATACGGCACGTCGCAGCCGTCGCGGGGGTACATCAGGAACTGCGTGATCCCCTTGTCGGCGTAGCGGCGGAGCATGGTGCGGATCTGTTCGGTCGTGAGGTCGCCGGTGACGGCGCCCATCGGGATGAGAGGATTTTTCATGGTTTTTCCTTTCGGGTAAAGCCGCGTGAAAAGCAAACGCAGCTGACTGGGCGAAAATGAAGAGATTCTGATGTTTCCGACAAAAAATCAGACGGTCTTCCTGCCGACAGCCGGATCGTTTGGACTGATCTGCCCAAACTTTCGAGCCGGTTCCGTTTTTCAGCTCTGACCGGTCAGACCGGCGCGGGCGGCGAAATCGAGCAGGGCGGCGCGGTCGGAGAAGCGTCCGAGCCGAAGGAGCTTTCCGATGCGGTATTTGATCGTGGACTCCGAGACCGCCAGCTGTTCGGCGATGACGGGATATTTTTCGTGTTCGGCGAGCTTTGCGAGAAGGGCGCGGTCGGTCGCGTCGGTGCCGCGCAGGAACAGCTCGGCGCGAAGGACCTCCATCAGGTCGGCGTCGTCGCTGTACAGAGGAGAATCCCCGTGCGCGGGCAGAAGGACGGGTCCGGTCAGACCTTCTCCGCGGAACGCCGCTCCGCCGGTCGATTCGCCGATCTCCAGCGTACATTCGATGACCGACGACGAGTGCCGCACGAGCGGATTGTACTGCATATACTGATGGAGCCGCACCGCCTGACAGCCAAGCTCGCCGAGGTCGGTGTACATCCGGGTCAGCGAGGGCTTCGCGTAGGCGAGCGACTGCCAGTTGCCGAAGCCGGTGACGGCGAGGTCGTCCGGCACGCGCACGCCGTGCGAAGCGAGACTGCGCAGAAGGTAGA
>JAZRXB010000235.1:0-22665 GCA_045600005.1 Eubacteriales bacterium
CGCCATCCGCGAATACGCCGACAATATCTGGCATACCAAGCCGACCAAGTGATGTTAGTCTATTCGTCCTATCCCGAGACCGGAGAAACCATCCGCGTGAAAAAGACGCCCGCCCGTGAGGGGCGGACGTCTTCGGCGGCATTTGCCATGAGCGACACGCTTGCGCTGACCGTGAGCGTGCCGCGCGTTTTCTGCGCGTCTTCGGCGTCGCTCTGTCTCTACCGCGACGAGGATATGCGGGAGCTTGCGTTCCCGTGTGAAGCCGTCCTGCCGGAAGAGGAGGGCTGTGACGATTTTTCGCTCTCTCTTGACCCGAAAACGCTCGCCGGGGAAACGGGAGGGCTGTTTTACTACTGCTTCCGGGTGGAAACGCCCTACGGCAGTCTGTTTTTCGACCGGGACGGCTGTGCGGCGGCAAACGCGGAGTCTCCGCGTGCGGAACATCCGCAGGAAAAATGTCTGACGGCGGACGGACAGCGGACGGAACGTCCGCAGGCGGCGGACGCAGAGACGACTGCGGGAAGCATGAAGCCGGGTGCGGACGCAGAAACGGATTCGGCATTGACCGCGAAGCAGCCGGAATCAAATGCGGAAACGGCGGAATCCGGCGCGGAAACGGCGGAATCGACCGCGATGCCGCCTGCAATACCTCCGCAGGTATCGCGTATGCAGCTCACGTTTTACGAAGACGGCTTCGATACGCCGCGGCAGTTTGCCGGGGAGATGATGTATCAGATCTTCCCCGACCGCTTTTCGGACGGCGGGCGACCGATCCCGCCGGACGGCGGACGGACGCTCGAAACCGACTGGGAACACGGCGTGCCGCAGTACGCCGAGGTCCCCGGCGGAGAGGTGGCGAACGACGTGTTCTTCGGCGGCAACCTGTGGGGCGTCGCCGAAAAGCTCGACGAGATCGCTTCGCTCGGCTGCGGGGTGATCTACCTCAACCCGATCTTTGAAGCCGCGTCGAACCACAAGTACGACACCGGCGATTACATGACGGTCGACCGCAGCTTCGGCGGAGACGAAGCGCTCGAACACCTGATCGGCGAATGCCATAAGCGCGGCATGAAGCTGATTTTAGACGGCGTGTTCAACCACACCGGCGCGGACAGCCGCTATTTCAACCGGTTCGGTCACTATCCCGGCGCGGGCGCGTATGGCTCGAAACATTCGAAATACTACCGCTGGTACACCTTCGACGAGTATCCCGACCGCTATCGCGCTTGGTGGGGTGTGGAGATCCTGCCCGCCGTGAAAAGCGGCGAGCCGTCCTATCTCGACTTCATCTGCGGGGAACACGGCGTCGCGCGGCATTGGCTTCGAAAGGGGATCGACGGCTGGCGGCTCGACGTTGCCGACGAGCTGTCGGACGTCTTCCTCGACCGTCTGCGGGACGCGGTAAAAACCGAAAAAAGCGAAGCGATCGTGCTGGGCGAGGTCTGGGAGGACGCTTCCAACAAGGTCGCCTACGATAAACGCCGTCGCTATTTCCGCGGACGGCAGCTCGATTCGGTGATGAACTATCCCTTAAAGGAAGCCGTGATCGACGCGGTTCTGACGCGCGACGTCACAAGACTCCGCCGCACGGCGACGGAGCTGTACACGCATTACCCGCGCTGCGTGGGGAACGTCTTAATGAATTTTCTCGGCACGCACGACACTGAGCGGATTTTAACCGTTCTCGCCGGAGCCGGTTCAGAAACGATGACCAACCGTCAGCTTGCGTCCTTTAAGCTCTCGCCCGAACAGCGGAGAATGGCGCGCGAACGGTTAAAGCTCGCGTGGGGAACGCTCGCCATGTTTCCCGGAATGCCCTGCATTTATTACGGCGACGAGATCGGCATGGAGGGCGGACGCGACCCGTTCAACCGGATGCCCTATCCGAAGAAGGGCGGCGACGCGGAGCTGAAAGCGTTCTACCGTCTGATCGGTTCGTTCCGCCGTCTGTCCGGCGTGTTCGCCGACGGGGAGCTTGAGATGCCCGAGACCTTTGACGCGCACCGTCTGCTGATCGTCCGCCGGAACGAAAAGCGGCTCGTCTGCGCCGCGCTGAATCTCGGTGAGTCCGACTGGACGGTCGAGTTCGATTCGCCCGCGTGCGATCTGATGCACGGCGTGGTCGCCGAGCGGTTTACACAGCCGCCGCTGTCGGTCTGCTGGTACGAAATGGGATAAAGATTCCGCCCGGACGTTCCGATGGAACGTCCGGGCGGTATTTCTCATTGAATGGTCGGCGGATTTATTTTGCCTTCGCCGCGTCGACGAGCGTCTTGATCGAAGTCTCGACCTGACCCTTCAGGCTGGCGTAAGCCGACATAAAGTCCTTGCTCGGCGTTTTGCCGTAGTAGCCCATCAGGTCACGGGCGATCGTACCGAGCGAGCCGCCTTCTGCGAAACAGTAGTTGTTCGCATAGACGAAATCGGTCGTCGCACTGTCGTGGATGAGGTCGATGATCTGCGCCGAGATATCGTCGCGGGTGTACTTGACCTTCAAAGCAACTTCATAATAAGCCGGGATGACCGTGCGGTAATTCTCGGCGCACATCGCTTCGATGACCGCGCAGGGCATATCAATGCTCTTGGCGGTGACGGGGATGCAGTACAGCGTCGTTGAGTCGTGGACGAGCGCAAGATAATTCTCCTGCGTTTCATCGAGCTTCGGCGTGGGAATGATGCCAAAGGGGTCTTTCATATCGCGGAAGCTGTCGAGCGAATTCATGCGGATCGGATAGAACAGCGTCGTGCCGCCGGTGAACAGATCGACGATCTGCTGGGTCGTGTAAGCCTTCGGTGAGACGAACATTCCGGGCGTCTCATAGAAAAGGTCGTAAAGCGATTCGATAACCTTCACATTGCGGGACTGGTCGGTCAGAAGCACCGGATAGCCGTCCTTGCCGCGCGTGGTGTAGGAAAGTCCGGCAGGGTAAACGAGATGATCGGTATAGGAGGACATGGCGCTCACTGCGCCGATGATATCCGCGTCATCGGTCCTGCCATCGCTGTTGAGGTCCTGATAAGCACCTTTGATGTACTCACGGAACTTCGCGTGCGTCCACTTTCCGTCCAGCACCAGATCGTAAAACGCATCGGCGGAACCATAGTAATCTTCGAACATCCGCTTGTTGAAGAAGGTCGTACTCAGCGAACGGATCTGCCAGATCGAAATATCGCCGCTTAACAGATAACGCTCGTCGGTGTTCAGCGAGATCTCGTTCATGTAGCCGTTGTTCCACCACGGCTGATCGTAGTCGAGGTAGGGCGCGTCGGCGAGATTGTAGTAGAGACCTTCGACCGCAAGCGGGATGCTGCAGTACTGGATACTGTCGATGATGTCATAGGTGTCGTCGGCTGCCATGATGACGGTGCGGATATTGTCCATGAACGCCTTTTCGGCAGAATCGCCGGGGATGAATTCGAGCTTGACGTTCAGACGTTCTTCCACACTCAGGTTCCGGGCGTAAACCGCGTCGGACACCACATCGCCGCTGTCCTCGCCGACCATTTCGTTCAAACGGGTCACATCGTCTCCGCGATAGGCGATGTGGACCGTTTTGCCGCCGAAGTCGAGCGCGGGAAGGTTATCGGGGGTCTGGTCGCGTGGAATCTCCACTGCGGCGGTCGTTTCGCCGTCCGACGGAGCGGTCGTATCGGTGGTGGCTGCTGTTTCGCCGCAGGAGACCAGTGCGGCGGACAGGAGAATAACAAGCGCGAGCGGACGGGTATATTTCTGTTTCATGGCTGTTTTCCTTTCCTGATGATATGGGATGTATCATTATCGTACCACATTATTTGGAAAAAGTCAAGAGAGTTACGGCAAAACTATGAAAAAAAAAACAAATTAAATATGAATAAATAGTGAACTGAAAAAAGGAACGGCATGAATGCCGCTCCTTTTGTGCATTTGAACGTTTATTTTGCCTTCGCCGCGTCGACGAGCGTCTTGATCGAGCTTTCGACCTGACCTTTCAGGCTGTCGTACTTCGACATATAGTCCTTGCTTTCGGTCCCCTGATAGCCCATCAGACCGCGCGCGATCGTGCCGAGCGAGCCGCCGGACGCGAAGCAGTAGTTGTTCGCGTAGACGAAATCGGTCGTCGCGTTGTCGTGGATGAGGTCGATGATCTGCGAGGAGATGTCGTCGCGGGTGTACTTGACCTTCAAAGCGACCTCGTAGTAAGCCGGGATGACCGTGCGGTAGTTCTCGGCGCACATCGCTTCGAGGACCGCGCAGGGCATTTCGATGCTCTTGGCCGTGATCGGAATGCCGAACAGCGTCGTGCCGTCGTGAACGAGCGAGAGGTAGGTCTCCTGCGTTTCGTCGAGCTTCGGCTGAGGGATGATGCCGTAGGGGTCCTTCATGTCGCGGAGATTGTCGGTGGTGTACATCCGGTTCGGGTAGAATAACATCGTGCCGCCGGTGAAGAAATCGACGAACTGCTTGTCCTGATAGCTGCCGGTCTTGTCGAGCAGCATACCGGGCGTCTCAAAGTAGAGGCTGTAAAGCGTTTCGATGACCTTGACGTTGCGCGACTGGTCGGTCAGAAGCACCGGATAGCCGTCCTTGTCGCGGGTCGTGAAGCGGAGACCAGCCGGGAAGACGAAGTGGTCGGTCTGAGAAACCGACGTGCTGCCCGCGCCGAGAATGTCGCCGTCGTCAGTCTTGCCGTTGCTGTTCAGGTCCTGATACGCGCCCTTGACGTATTCGCGGAACTTCGCGTGCGTCCAGTTTCCGTCCAGAACCGTCTGATACAGCGCGTCGGGCGAGCCGTAGAGGTCTTCAAACATCCGCTTGTTGAAGAAGGTCGCGCTCAGCCAGCGGATCTGCCAGACCGAGATATCGCCGCTGAGCATATAGATCTGGTCGGAGTTCAGCGAGATCTCGTTCATGTAGGCGGTGTTCCACCACGGCTGATCGAAGTCGATGTAGGGCGCGTCGGAAAGATTGTAATAAAGCCCTTCGACTGCCTGCGGAAGCGCGCGCCACTGGATGGCGTCGACGATATCGTAAGCGTCGTCGCCCGACAGAAGCACGGTGCGAAGCTGGGACATATAGGTCTCATAGTTCGAGTCGCCGGGGATGAATTCAAACTTGACATTCAGACGGTCCTCGACCGAGAGATTGCGGGCGTAAACCGCGTCGGACACGACGTCGCCGCTGTCCTCGCCTTCGATCTCGTTCCGGCGGGTCACGTCCTCGCCGCGGTAGGAGATGCGGACGGATTTTCCGCCGAAGTCGAGCTTCGGGAGGTTGTCGGGCGTCTGGTCGCGGGGAATTTCGGGTTCTTCCGGCGCGGCGGTCGTTTCACCGTCTGACGGAGCGGTCGTTTCAGCGGGAGTACTGCCGCCGCAGGATGCGAGTGAAACGGTCAGGAGAAGCGCAAGAAGCAGCGAAAGAGCGCGGGTTTCAGTCGTTTTCATAGCGTGATTCCTTTCATTTCCGGATTTTTTCTTATGGTTACCTCTCAAAATTCAAATAATCCGTTGAAAAACAAAACGCGATACACATAGTATCGGGGTTTGTTTTTCTTCCTCATGAATTTTTGAGGTTACCTTATGTATTCATGATATCACAGTTCTGTGGGAAAAGCAATACGAAATTTCTGCGAAAAAATACCCGAAATCACGCATCTGACTCACGCGGCACAGGGCGCCGCTGTCGCGTTTCCTTTGAAAAAATGACCGCTTTTACGGTTTTCGGAGAAGAATCCTTGACAAAACGTTCCGCGTGTGGTATCATAAGTCCGGACTTTTCCGGTCGGCTGACCGGAGTGAAAGGAGAAACGGATTTTGCTCATTTTTGTTCCCCATGAACGTTTATCGCTGCCGGACGCGGCGGTGTTTGATTTTGACGGTACGCTCTCGAAGCTCCGCGCTGGCTGGGAGAGCGTGATGGAGCCGCTGATGTGCGAGCTGATTCCCGGCGAAAAGGATGAGGTGACGGCGCTCGTGAAGCGGTATATCGACGAGTCGACCGGGATCCAGACGATCTTCCAGATGCGCTGGCTCGCCGACGAGATCGCGCGGCGCGGCGGGAAGCCGGAGGATGCGTGGAGCTATAAGGAAGAATACAACCGCCGCCTGATGATCGAGGTAGGACGCCGCCGCGACGCGGTGAAGAACGGCTCCGAGGACGCGGCGTTTTACACGGTTCCGGGCGCGAAGGAATTCCTCCAGACGCTCGCGGAACGCGGCGTGAAGCTCTTCGCTGCCAGCGGGACCGACGAGGAGGACGTGCGCGAGGAAGCGCGTACTCTCGGCTTCGCGGACTATTTTGCTGAGATCGCGGGCGCGGGACGCTCGAACGACCGCTGCTCGAAGGAAGCGGTGCTTCGCAGACTCGTGAAGCCGGGCGCGAAGCTGCTGGTCGTCGGCGACGGAAAGGTCGAGATCGCGCTGGGACGCGATGCGGGCGCGCTTACGCTCGGGGCCGCCACGGTCGACGCGCCGGGCGACCGTTCGCACGCGATGAACGAAGCGAAGCTGAACCGTCTGAAAGCCGCCGGCGCGCACGCCGTCACAGCCGATTTTACCGAAGCGGAGGAACTGTTAAAATGGATATGAGAAGAACGAAAGCGCTGGATTTTTCCGGTCTGACGCTCTATTCGGCGGAAAACCGTCACAATCTCGTGACGACCGGGAACCTTCTGACACCCGGCGTGAGCGAAACGCCGGACTATACGGCGGAGGGCTTTGACGAGCTGGCGCGGCGCATCATCGAAGCGCGGAAAGCCGGGCGCGAGGTGATCGTCAGCATCGGCGCGCACGTCATCAAAAGCGGTCTGTCGCGCTATCTGATCGCGCTGGCGAAGGACGGGTACATCACGCATTTCGCCGGGAACGGCGCCTGCTCGATCCACGATTTCGAGCTGGCGATGCTCGGCGGCACGTCCGAGCACGTCCCGACCGCCATCGAGGACGGCAGCTTCGGAATGTGGCAGGAGACGCTGCTTCACATGAATCAGGCGCTCAACGAGGGTGCGGCGAAGGGATACGGCTACGGCGAAGCGCTCGCGGAATACGTCGAGGCGCATCCGTCGCTTTTCCCGCACAGAGAGGACTGCGTGTTCTGGAACCTCTATCGGCTCGACATCCCGGCGACCTACCACATCGCGATGGGGACCGATATCATCCACCAGTCGCCGACCTGCGACATGGCGAACATCGGCAAATGCACCGGTGTGGATTTCAAGCGCTATTGTTACAGCGTCTCGCAGCTGGATGAGGGCGTGTATATCAACTTCGGCTCGGCGGTGATCGGACCGGAGGTCTTCTTAAAGGCGCTGTCGATCTCGCGCAATCTCGGCTATCAGACCTTCCATATCACGACGGCGAACTTTGACATCCGCGACCTCGGCGATTTCCGCAGGAAGATCGGCTGCGACGACCCGGATTATTACTACCGTCCGCGCAAGAATATCGTCAACCGCCCGGTCTCCTGCGGCGGCTGGGGAATGCACTTCGTCGGCGACCACGCGGTCACGATCCCGGCGCTGTACAACGCGCTCCATAAAGCCGGGGAAGTGTGATGAACGGACTTGACAGGATCGACGGGGCGAGAGTCGGGCTGATCGGCGACCTCGCGCTCGATATCTACTGGTATGCCGACATGAAAAAAAGCGAGCTGTCGCGCGAAACGCCGCACTATCCGCTGCCGGTGGTGCGGGAGGTCGTGCAGCTCGGCGCGGGCGGCAACGCGGCGGCGAACATCGCGGCGCTGAAACCGGGATCTTTCGCGTGCGCCGGCGTATGCGGCGACGACTGGCGCGGCGGACTGCTCCGGGAAAGGGCGGCTCTGCTGGGCGCGGACCTGTCGGGGCTTGCCGTCGAGCCGGGACGGTTCACGCAGAGCTACTGCAAGCCGATGCGCATGGGCATTTCGGACGTGGTGTACGAGGACCCGCGCATTGACTTCGCGGCGCTCGCCGACCCGTCGGCTGAAACGGAACGGCAGATGCTCGCGTGGCTCGACCGGATGGACGGGGAGCTTAACGTGTTATGTGTATGCGACCAGTTCGCGCACGGCGCTCTGACGGACGCGGCGGTCGAACGGCTCGGAAGGATGAAAACGACGGTGATCGTCGACAGCCGCAGCCGGATCGAAGCGTACCGTGCGCGGGCAGGACGGCTGATCCTGAAACCGAACGAGGACGAATGCCGTGCGGCGCTGACGCGGCTTGGCGTGGAAGATCCCGGCGAGCCGGAAGCGCTGGCGCGCACGCTGTCCGGTGTGACCGGCGCGGACATTCTGCTGACGCTGGGCGGAGAGGGAAGTCTGTTCTATACCGCTCGGACGGGAGAGGTCATCCGGACGCCTGCGGTGAAGGTGACGGGACCGGTCGACATCTGCGGCGCGGGCGACACGACGCTTGCGGCGTTCGCGTGCGGACTGGCGGCCGGTTTCACGGAAGCGGAAGCGGCTCGCCTTGCGGCGGCGGCTTCGTCGGTGACGGTGAAGAAGCTCGGCACGACCGGCACGGCGTCGCGGGAGGAGATCAGAGCGGCGCTCGGCGAATAAGGAAAGGCGCGGGAAGCGATTCCCGTGCCTTATATATTAAATATGGAAGGAAATATACGGTTCTCAGGATTGCGGAAGGAAAACAGCTCCGCATTTATGGGAGAACAGTTTCATGAAAATGGAAGGGAAATCCGGTTTCCGGGATCGCGGAAGGAAAACATCACCGCATTCAGGAAAGAACAGCTTCATGAAAGACGAAGAAACGTTCTCCGTGACGACGAAAAACTCAATCTCCGAGCCGCTTTTCAAGGCAGACGAGCCCGACGCCCTCGATGCCGTTGAAGGTTCCCGGGACGACGCCGCGCTCGGTGTAGCCGAGTGTGCGGTAGAGCCGCCGCGCGGTGAGGTTAAGCTCGTTCGTGTCGATGCGAAGCTCAGGGCAGCCGAGTTCGCGGGCGAGCTTTTCGTAGAAGGCGAGAAAGGTATGTGCAAGACCCTGACGGCGGGCTTTCCGTGCGACGGTGAGGGTGTGGAGGACGAGGACCTGTTCCGGCGGGGCGGGATGCTCCCACGTCACGAAGGCGTAGGCGGGCATCTGTTCGGCGTTGATCTTGGCGGAAGCGAGGACCTCGCCGTCTTTCACGAGGACGTAAAGCTCGTTCTTTGCAAGCGCGTCTTCGGCGGTCTTCGCCGTCGGGTAGACGCCCCGCACCCAGCCGGTGGAGACGCCGTTCTGTTCCTCATCGGTGAGGATCTCGTCATAGATGGCTGCGACGGCGGCAAGGTCGGACGCTTCGGCTTTCCGGATGACGGTTCCCATCAGCGGATGAAGTTGGTGCGGACCTTGGCTTCGCGCTCGGGAGACGGAACGCCCGCGTCCTTCGCGGCTTTGAGGGAAGCGAGGAGCCACGCCATATTCTGACCGAGGGTGCGCATGGTCTGCAAGCCTTCGAGGTCTTTTTTCACCTCATCGGGCGTATTTCCGTGGACGGAGTTCCAGTACTGGGAGGTGACGAGCGGCATATTGCTCATCTCGAAGTATTTGCAGAGCGATTCATACGCGCTCGACGCGCCGCCTCTGCGGCAGCTGACGACGGCCGCGGCGGGTTTGCCCTGCAAAAGCGCGGAACCGCTGTAAAACAGTCTGCCGAGGAAGCAGGTGATCTGTCCGCTCGGACCCGCGTAGTGGACGGGCGAGCCGACGACGATCCCGTCGCAGGTCTCGAGCTTTTTCAGGGCTTCGTTGACGGGGTCTCCGTCGAAGACGCAGCGGTTGTCATGGCATCCGCGGCAGCCTGCGCAGCTGCGGATGGGCGCGTTTCCGAGCCAGAAGATCTCGGTTTCGACGCCGTTTTTTTCAAGCGAAGCGGCGGCTTCGCGAAGAGCGGTATCGGTGCAGCCGTGTTCATGCGGCGAGCCGTTGACGAGAAGGACTTTCATGGGTGGTCTCCTTTCGGTGGTTGAAATGGCGGAGGATGGTGTGCCGGGCGTTTCAGAAGCCGAGCACGTCCGTGATGCGCACTGCGAGCTTCGATTTCGTGACGGGGTGGATCATATTCGGCTCGCAGATATCGGCGCTGGCGACGGTCGTCATATGGTCGATCGACATCGGCGCGTCGAGCTGAGCCTGCTGTACGAGCAGCCAGCCCTCCGTGCGGCGGGTGTCGGCGATCTGCACGGTGACAAAGGGGAGCGCTGCGTCGTCAAAATCGTGCCGCCACTGTCCGACCATCGCGGAAAGGAGCTTCACGTAGAGCTTTCCCTCGGCGGGAGACGTGTTGCTCTCGCCCTGATACCAGACGACATTGCCGAACGAGAAGGGAAACAGCGGTTTCAGCATGAAATAATACAGCATTCCGGGAAGATTGAAGGAAGGATAATGATCGTGATCCCAGAAAAGCTGGTCGTGCGGGACTGCCAGCTCGCCCGAACGGGTCAGCGCGGGCGGCATCCACGACTGGATGACCGACGCGCCCTGCGAACAGTTGACGACGCCGACGGTCACGTCGGGGTGACGGCGGCGGATCTCGGCGCCGGTAAGATAGGAGAGCGCCGACCAGTTGTCGACATCTTCCTTCTTGCAACGCAGCCAGCCCAGTGCGGCGGTCAGCGGTTCGGGCGTGTGCGGACGGGTCGACGTGAAGTGGCGGAGCCGTCCGTCGCTCACATAGTCAGAAGCGGGGGTCGATTCCTCGATCATGCGGAAGGAGACGTTCGACTGTCCGCTGTACAGAACGACCTCGCCGACCCAGACGTCGCAGACCGTGATCGTCTGCGCTCCGTCGCTCATTTCGAGATCGTAGGGACCGCCGTAGGATTCCGGCTCGAACGTGACGAGCCACGCGCCGTTCTTTACAGCGGCGGACGCGGTTTTGCCGTGGAAGGTGACGGTGATCGTGCCGTCGCCCTCGCCGAAAACGCGGATGGGCTTGCCGGCCTGAAAGACCAGTCCGTCGCGGAAAAGAATACCCGGTTTGATCATAATGCCCTCATTTCATGCAGCGTTTCGTAAATGCGCTGCGCCAGCTTCGATTTGGTGACGGGATGGATCATGTTGTTTTCGCAGACGTCGGCGGAGACGACCGTGCGGACGCCCCAGATTTTGAACTCCGCGTCCGCCTGCGCTTTCTGGACGCGCTTCCACGCCTGCTGGTCGCGGAATAACGTGTAATCCGCGATCTGAACGACCGCGAAGGGAAGAGCTGCGCAGTCGAACGCCTTTCTCCAGTTGGCGATCATCATGCCGAGGAGCTTATCGTAGATCTCGGCTTCCGCCATCGACGTGTTGCTTTCGCCCTGATACCAGACGACGCTGCCGATCGAATAGGGCGTCAGCGGTTCGAGCATATAGTGGTAGAGCGTGCCGGGCGGATTCCAGATCCCGTTCTTTTCGGTGTCACGCCAGTCGCGGTGGAGCATTTCGGGCGGAAGATCGAGCGGGGAGCCGTGCAAAACCGTCTCGTCGATCCACGACTGGATGATCGACGCGCCCTGCGAGCAGGCGATGACGCCGACCGACGGGACCTTCGCGCGGCGCGCCTCACGTCCGACGAGATAGGCGAGCGCCGACCAGTTCCGGACGTTGTAGCGGCGGCACTTGACCCAGCCGTCCTCCGGATGGATCGGTTCGCCCGGCTGCATACGTCCGCAGACGAAAATGCGAAGCAGATCGTCGTCGACGTATTCGCCGGCGGGCGTTTTCTCCTCCGCCATGCGGAACTGGACGTTGGACTGTCCCGCGAACAGGATGACCTCGCCGATCATGATGTCGCGCAGAACGATCTTTTCCTTTCCGTCCGTGACCGACATATCGTAAGGCCCGCCGTAGGGACGGGGATCGAAGACGACCATCCATTTTCCGTCCTTTGCTTCGGTCGAGAGCTTGCGGTCGAGGAACTGAACGGTGATCGTTCCCTCACCCTCTCCGAAGACGCGGATCGGACGGTCAGCCTGAAAAACCATGCTGCTGGTAAAGATGCTTGCGAGCTTCATTCATTTGACCATAGCCATCGCGGTGCGAAGGCTTTCCTTTCTATGAGAAACGGTGTTTCCATACGAAATCCACAAATCGATAAGTAACGACAGGACATAAACAGACTATTGAACCCGAACAGATTCGGTGAGACGGCGCGTACCGCAGAATCTGCGCATAAAACCCATAATACTATTCTATCAGTTTTCCGCGTTTTTGTCAAATGATTTTTGACTCCTGCAAAGAGAAGTTTCCTGCAACGAAACGGAAGTATTTGTTAATTTTGTCGTCAGCCGCTTGCAATCGGGACAGATTGTGGTATAATAGAGGAGGACGGACCGTGTGCGGTCCGGAAAATACTTTGAGAATGAAAGGAAAACGACTTTCATGAAAGCGAAAGCACTCATCGCGCTTCTTCTTCTGGCGGCCCTGCTCGTCCCGCTCGTCTCGTGCGGCGGCTCCGCCGTGGTTCCGGGCTGGAACGAAACGACCGATAAAATGACCGATTTTGTAAAGCTCCGCCGCGGGATCAATCTGTCCGGCGCGGAAGGCTCGGACGGGATGCCGGGCTATCTCTTAAAGGACGAGACCTACTTCGGCATTGCGGGCAAGGGCTTCGACCATGTGCGTCTGCCGGTCGATTTCAGGAATTATTATAAGAACAGCGAGCATCATACGGACGGCGAGCTCGACGAGGGCTTCATGAAGAAGCTCGACACGGCGATCGCGCTCGCAGTGCAGAACGACCTTTCCGTTATCCTCGATTTTCACGGCTGGTATGATCTTGATTCAAGCGACGAAGCGCAGAAGGCGTTGTTCCAGAACATCTGGAAGCTGATCGCCAGACGTTACAGGGACGCGTCCGAGCGTCTGCTGTTCGAGCTTCTCAACGAGCCGCACGACAACGAGGGCGGCAACCTCAATTCTCTGATGCTCAACCGTCTCCAGAACGAGACGATCGCTCTGATCCGCGAGACGAATCCGACCCGCCTGATCGTCGCTTCGCCCGCCGAGTGGAACGGACCGTGGAAGCTCGCCGAGCTGGATCTGCCGGAGGACGACGAGAACATCATCGTCGCCGTTCACAGCTACGCGCCGATGACCTTCACGCATCAGGGCGCGACGTGGGCGAACGCGGAATGGACGGAGCAGGTGCGTCTGAATCAGGCGATGCTGCGCGAATTCGACAGCCAGATGGACGATGTGAAGAAGTACATCGAAAAGACGGGACGCACGGTGATCCTCGACGAGTTCGGCGTGTATCAGAAGGTCGCCGATCCCGGCGACGTGACGGAATATCTCGCCCACGCGGTCGCAAAATGTGAGGAGCTGGGGATCGGCTGGACCTATTGGGAGTACAACAGCGGCTTCGGCGCGTTCAAGCCGTCGCTGTTCGGCGGCGGCTGGCGCGACTGCGTGATGGACGGGCTGATCGGGAAATAAACCGTTTCGCGAATGTTCCGCCGCGCCGTCCGCGCCGTCCGCGACGCTCACGCAAACCGTCCGCGCCGCCTGCGCCGTCCGCGCAAACCCGTCCGCGCCGCTTGACCGGCGGCGGAAAACGGAAAAAATTGTCCGCATCTTCCCAAACTACTTGACAAGGATGAAAAAATACATTATAATAGAATTGTACGGTTCGACAGTCTTCTCCCCGTACCGCATCCATCATCGTCTTTCCCCCGCAGACGCGGGCATCAAGTTATAGTGAGGTACTTATCATGTATTATATCGGTGTTGACCTTGGCGGCACGAACATCGCCGTCGGTATCGTTGATTCGGAATATAAGATCGTCAGAAAGGGCAGCGTTCCCACTCTCGCAAAGCGCGACGGCAAGGAGATCATCCGCGACATGGCGGCTCTCTGCGACAAGCTCGTCAGGGAACAGGGACTGACCTTTGACGACATCGAATACGTCGGCATCGCATCTCCCGGCGCGATCGACCCCGTTGCAGGCGTCGTCACCTACGCGAACAACCTCCCGTTCAAGGAGTTCCCGATCGCCGATCTCTTAAAGAGCTTCATCCCGGTCAAGAAGGTCCTCGTCGAAAACGACGCGAACGCAGCCGCTAAGGGCGAAGCTGTCGCGGGCGCGGCAAAGGGCGTCGGCGACGTCGTGATGATCACCCTCGGCACCGGCGTCGGCGGCGGCATCATCATCAACCACAAGGTCTACTCCGGCTTCAACTATGCGGGCGGAGAACTCGGTCACATCGTCATCCAGCACGAAGGCCGTCAGTGCTCCTGCGGACGCAAGGGCTGCTGGGAAGCATACTCCTCCGCGACCGGTCTGATCAATATGACGAAGGAAAAGCTCGCGGAATGCGCCGAAAAGGGCGTCCCGACCCTCATGACCGCCATGGTCGAGGAAGAAGGCAAGGTCAGCGGCAAGACCGCGTTCGCCGCCATGAAGAAGGGCGACGCTCCCGCTAAGGAAGTCGTCGATATGTATCTGTCCTATCTCGGCTGCGGTCTGTCCAACATCATCAACATCTTCCAGCCGGAGGTTCTCGTCATCGGCGGCGGCATCTGCAACGAAAAGAGCTACCTCACCGAGCCGCTGAAGGAATTCTTCAAGTCCCAGACCTACGGCTTCACCTTCTTAAAGCACACGGAGCTGAAGATCGCCGAGCTTGGCAACGACGCCGGCATCATCGGCGCGGCTGTTCTCGGTCTGTGATCCGGTCTGCTTCACGCGATTTACGAACGGAGGGGGCATCCTCTCCGTTCGTTCAGTTCAGGGAGGATCATCATGCCCATTTCGATCTGCCCCACGCTTTCTGAGACCCGTCCCGCCGACGCGCGCGAGCCGCGGGAGGAGCGGGTCTACGACCTGCTTGAAAAGCTGGGGATCCCGTTTACCCGCGCCGACCACGAAACCGCCGCGACGATCGAGGACTGTCTCGCCGTCGAAGAGCTGCTCGGCGTGAAGATCTGCAAGAACCTTTTTCTGACGACGCAGCAGAAGAACCGCTTCTATTTACTCATGATGCCGGGCGATAAGCCGTTCAAAACGAAGGACCTGTCGCATCAGATCGGCTCGTCCCGCCTGTCCTTCGCACCCGCCGAGTACATGGAACGCTATCTCGGTCTGACGCCCGGCTCGGTCAGCGTGCTTGGTCTGATGAACGACTTGGAAAACGACGTGCAGCTTCTCATCGACCGCGATCTTTTGAAGGATGAGACGGTCGGCTGTCATCCCTGCCGCAACACATCGACGCTGAAGCTCCGCGTTTCCGACGTGATCGGCGTTTTCCTGCCCGCCGTGAAGCACGCGCCGGTTTACGTCACGCTCTGAGGAGGCGCATTATGGTCACGATCAAAAGCGTCCGGCGCGGCTCGCCCGCCGCAAAGCACGGCATTCAGGCGGACGATATCCTCCTGTCGGTCAACGGACACGAGATCCACGACGTGCTGGACTACGAGTTCTATCTCGCTGAGAAAAAAGTCGCCTTACAGCTCCACCGCGGCGCGGAATTGTTGAACATTTCCTTCCGCAAGGACGAATACGAGGACATCGGTCTGGAATTCGAGACCTATCTGATGGACTGCAAGAAGTCCTGCCGCAACAAATGCGTGTTCTGCTTCATCGACCAGCTGCCGAAGGGAATGCGCGAAACGCTCTATTTCAAGGACGACGACTCGCGCCTGTCGTTCTTAATGGGCAACTACATCACGCTCACCAACCTCTCCGAGGAGGACGCCGACCGCATCGTGCGGATGAAGACCTCCCCGATCAACGTCTCGGTCCACACGACCGACGAAGCGCTCCGCGTGAAGATGTTAAACAACCGCTTCGCCGGGGAAAGTCTGCGGTATTTGCGGAAATTCGCCGACGCGGGCATCACGCTGAACTGTCAGATCGTTCTGTGCAAGGGATTAAACGACGGGGAAGCGCTCGACCGCACGATGCGCGATCTGACCGCTCTTGTGCCGCATCTCGGCGGCGTGTCGGTCGTACCCGCCGGGCTGACCGATCACCGTGACGGTCTTTACCCGCTCGAACCCTTCACGCCGGAGGAAAACGCCGCCGTGATCGATCAGGTGGACGCTTTTGCGGCGGAGTGCCTTGAAAAGTTCGGCTCGCGGCTGTTCTACTGCTCGGACGAGATGTACATCGCCTGCGGGCGGGAGCTTCCGCCGGAGGACTACTACGAGGAGTATCCGCAGCTCGAAAACGGCGTCGGCATGATCCGCTCGTTCGAGACCGAATTTGCGGACGAGCTTGCCTGTCTCGACGAATACGACCTCGAAAAGCCGCGCGAGGTCTCGCTGGCGACCGGCTATGCCGCGTATGATTTCATGAAAAGCGTCTGCGACCGGCTGACGGCGCGCGTTCCGGCGCTGACCTGCCACGTTTACCGCATCCGGAACGATTTCTTCGGACACAGCATCACTGTGGCGGGACTCGTCACGGGAGGAGACCTTCTTGCGCAGTTAAGGGAGCAGCCGCTTGGCGAGCGGCTCTTACTGCCGTCGGTCATGCTCCGCCACGAGCAGGACCGGTTCCTCGACGACATGACGAAGGAGGAGCTTTCGGAAAAGCTCGGCGTGAGGATCGTGATCGACGACGGCTCGGCGATGGATCTCATCGCAAAAATCCTCGGAGACTGAACGGTCGGAAAGGGAGGCGCGGGATGAAAAAACGTATCGTGTCGGTTCTGACTGCGGCAGGAGTGCTGTTCTGCCTTTTCCTGACAGCCTGTGGAAAAGAGACAGGACCTTCCTATGTCTGCTCGGTCGAAACATTTGAACAGACGACCGAAAACGGCGTGCGGTGTTATCTCGGCTGCCCGGTCGTTCAGGGTCATCCCGATGAAAAACGACTGAACGAAGCGCTTGCCGCCGCCTCAGCCGGAGAAATGGAGCGCTGGCTTCTTGACCATGCCGTCGGGAAAACGGGCGTTTACCGCGTGGACGAGGTGACGAACACCTGCCGTCTCGAACGTCTGGCGAGCTTTCTCTGCGTCGGCAGCTTCACCGCGGACGACGCCGCCGAACCCGAAACGGTCGTTTACACGCTGAACCTTGACCCGGAGACCGGGCGGCTCTACACGTTCGACGAGCTGGTCTCGGATTTCTCGAAGCTCGCCGCACATGAAGCCGAATTCCGCTCTGAATCGGGTGCGGTCGAGCTGCGTCTGATCGCGCCGTATATCGACCTTTATCATCTCAGACCGCCGCTTTATTTTCTGATGCAGGACGGAGAGCTTCGCGTGGGGATCTCGGTCGAGGTCGGTTATTTCGAGGGAGGACACGCCGAATATACGCTGCCTGTGGAGATCGCGGGCAGTGCGCTGACCGGAGCCGGTTTTTCAGGCGAATAAACTCTCATCGGGCTCTCACCCGTATGAACAGGGAAACGCTGAATAAGGATGATTTCACCGAAATCCCGATTTCGTCAGCGTAACTTTAAGAAAGGAAACAAAATGTCAAAACCCGTTGTAGCCATCGTCGGACGGCCGAACGTCGGCAAGAGCACGCTGTTCAACAAGCTCGCCGGCGAACGGATCTCGATCGTCGAGGACACGCCCGGCGTCACGCGCGACCGTATTTACTACGAGATCGAGTGGAACGGCCGCGCGATGATGCTCGTCGACACCGGCGGCATCGAGCCGAAGACCGACGATATTATCTTAAAACAGATGAAAAATCAGGCGGAGATCGCCGTTCAGACGGCGGACGTCATCATCTTCATGGTGGACGTGACGACCGGTCTGACCGCCGCCGACCGCGACATTGCCGTCATGCTGCAGAAAAGCAGCAAGCCGCTGATCCTTGCGGTCAACAAATGCGACTCGGTCGGCGCGCTGCCGATGGAGTTTTACGAATTCTACGAGCTTGGCATCGACGGCGAGCCGATCCCGCTGTCGAGCATTCACGGCACGGGTTCGGGCGACCTGCTCGACCGGGTGCTGGAGCTGTGTCCCTCCGACGAAGTGAAGGAGGAGGACCCCGAGCTCATCAGGGTCGCCGTCATCGGCAAGCCGAACGCCGGAAAAAGCTCGATCATCAACAGGATCCTCGGCGAGGATCGTCTGATCGTCTCGGACATTCCCGGCACGACCCGCGACGCGGTGGATACGCGCGTCGAAAACGAGTTCGGAAAATACGTCTTCATCGACACCGCGGGCATCCGCCGTCAGTCGAAGGTCGAGGACCGCATCGAGAAGTTCAGCGTCCTGCGCGCCAAAATGGCGGTCGAACGCGCCGACGTCTGCGTCATCATGATCGACGCGAACGAGGGCGTGACCGAACAGGACGAAAAGATCGCCGGGATCGCGCACGAGTCGGGCAAGGGCTGCATCCTCGCCATCAACAAGTGGGACACGATCGAATCGGACGAGAAAAACACGACCGAATACGACAAAAAGGTCTACAACGCGCTCGGCTATATGCTCTACGCGCCGACGCTCTACGTCTCCGCGAAGACCGGTCAGCGCGTGACGAAGCTGTTCGAGCTGATCAATTCCGTTTACGGTCAGAACTGTATGCGCGTCTCGACCGGTATGCTCAACGACATCCTGAACGACGCGACCGCCCGCGTGCAGCCGCCGTCCGACAAGGGCCGCCGCCTGAAGATCTACTACATGACGCAGATCGGCGTCAAGCCGCCCACGTTCGTCATTTTCTGCAACAGCGCGGATCTGTTCCATTTCTCGTATCAGCGCTATCTGGAAAACCAGCTGCGCGAGGTGTTCGGCTTTAAGGGAACGCCCATTAAGCTCATCATCCGGCAGAAGGGTGATAAGGAGGAAGAATAATGACGTGGGGCAGCATTGTCAAAAACGGACTGCTTCCGATGCTGATCGCGGGAGACGCCGGAGAGATGGCGATCTGGGCGATCGCTCTGCTGGCGCTTGTCGGCGCGGCGGCGGGATATTTTCTCGGCAGTCTGAATTTCGCGGTCATCATTTCCAAGGTCCGTTTTCACGAGGACATCCGGGAGTTCGGCAGCGGAAACGGCGGCATGACCAATATGCTCCGCACCTACGGCAAGGCGGCGGCGGGCTTTACGCTGCTCGGCGACGGTCTGAAAGCGGCGGTCTCGGTGCTGCTCGGCACGATGCTCGCCGGAGAAGCGGGCGCGTTCATCGCCGGTTTTGCCTGCGTGCTGGGACATTCGTTCCCGATCTATTACCATTTCAAAGGCGGCAAGGGCATCGTCGTCACGGCGGTGACGATCCTCTGTCTCAGCCCGATCACGTTCCTCATCCTGTTTGCGATCTTCGTTCTGCTCGTTGCGGCGACGAAGTTCCTGTCGCTCGGCTCGGTCATGGGCGTGCTGATCTATCCGCTTCTGCTGAACCGGATGTACCCCATCACGCACGGCGGCGAGCAGGAGGGCGCGGTCGCGGTGATCGTTTCGCTTCTGAACACGATCTTCGTCGTATGGATGCACCGCGAGAACATCAAGCGTCTGATGAACGGCACCGAAAACAAGTTCAGTCTCAAAAAGAAGGACCGTTTCAGGAAGGACGAAAAGGAAGCCGCTGCCGAAAGCGCGGAGGGTTCGGGACCGTCCGAGGACGACAAGGACGAACCCGAGCCGGTCGTCCGCGAGGGAAAGCTCTCGAAGAACGCTTCCAAAAAGAAAAAAGGCAGAAAATAAGCGGTTCTGTACCTGTAAAACCGCAGAGATCGTGACATAAGCGCCGGGACCGCAGAAAACAGGCGGTCCCGCGTTTATTTGAATACAGAAAAGTACCCCGGCGGAAACGGAGCTTCCGCCGGGGTACTTTATGTTTCCCTCTTATTTGAGGTTTGCCATGATCTTATCCATCCAGTCCGTGACCTGCTTCTTTTCCTCGTCCTTGACGCCCTTGAGGAAAGGCAGACCGCCCTTGACGTACAGGATATCGTCCATGATGTTCGCGCCGGCTTCCTTGACGGCGTTGATGAGAATGTCCGCGCCTTCCTTCGGACCGTCGATGATGAACGCGACGTTCGCGGTGCGCGCGGCGGTCAGCTCCTTGCAGAACAGGATCAGCGCGTTGTCCGGATCCTTGGAGACGGAGCAGAGCAGAACGACGAGTCTTTCTCTGTCGCAGGAGTAAGCCGGGGGAATGGTATCCATGCAGTTGACCTTTTCGGTTGCGTACTGATCGGTGATCAGGCTTGCAATGGACTTGATCTTGCCCTTTTTGGTGTAGTGAAGAACACGCATTTTCATGAGAAGTTACCTCCAGAATTTTTTCGGCAACAAATTCGATGCACATCCCGCTTCTGTTGCCTCCAAAACGGGGGACTGAAAAAGCTCAGTCATTTGATTATATTATAGCATAACTGCGCGGAAAAATGAAGAGGATTTTCTTAATTTTCAAATTTTCAGCGGTTCAGACAAGAAACTATCTGCATTATAGGGAGATTTGCACAAATGCCGTCAGTCTCCGATGACGATGAGCTTGTTGACGGCGTGCAGATACGCCAGAATCGACGACTCGATGATATCGGTCGACAGTCCGCGCCCGTTGTAGATCTCTCCGCCGCAGGCGATCTTGACCAGCACCTCGCCGAGCGTGTCCTTGCCTTCGGAGGTCGAGCGGATGGAGTAATGCTCGAGCGTGTGCGGCGGCAGGTGCATGATCTTGTCCACGGCGTTGTAGGCCGCGTCGATCGGTCCGTCGCCGAGCGAGACCTCCTCGTAAATCTGACCGTCGCGCTTTAAGCGGATGACGCAGGTCGGGCTGGTGTGGTTCCCGGCGTGAACGTCGAAACGGTCAAGCTCATAGGTCCCGCCGACCGATTTCGCGCTGACGAGCGCTTCGAGGTCGCGGTCCGTGACCGATTTCTTCTTGTCGCAGATCTCCTTGAACCGCTCGAACGCCGCGTCAAGCTCTTCGGCGGACAGCTCGAAGCCCAGCTCGGACAGACGCTCCTCGAAGCCGTGCCGTCCGGAGTGCTTGCCGAGGACCATTTTGCTCGGCGTTTTGCCGATGGATTCGGGGGAGATGATCTCGTAGGTCTCCTTTGCCGCGAGTACGCCGTGCTGATGGATGCCCGCCTCATGCGAAAAGGCGTTGACGCCGACGATCGCCTTGTTGAGCGGCGCGTTCGTGCCGGTGATGTGGTAGATGAGCTTGCTCGAACGCCAGATCTGCGTCGCGTCGATGCGGCAGTCGGCGTCGTAAAGAGCGCGGCGGGTGCGCAGCGCCATGACGACTTCCTCAAGCGCCGTGTTGCCCGCGCGCTCGCCGATGCCGTTCAGCGCGCATTCGATCTGTCCCGCGCCGCCCAGCACGCCCGCCAGCGAATTGGCGACCGCGCAGCCGAGGTCGTTGTGACAGTGGACCGACAGCGTGACGTTTTCGATGCCCGTGACGCGCGCGCGGATGGTCTCGATCAGCTGCCGCATTTCGCCGGGGGTCGTGTAGCCGACCGTGTCGGGCAGGTTGACCGTCGTCGCTCCGGCGCGGACCACTGCGTCGACGACCTGAACGAGAAATTCCGGGTCACTGCGGGTCGCGTCCTCTGCGGAGAACTCGATGTCGCCTGTCAGCCGTTTGGCGTAGGCGGTCATGTAGGCGGCCTGCGAGATCACCTCGTCGGGCGTCATGCGCAGCTTGTACTGCATATGGATCGGGGAGGTGGCGATGAACAGGTGGATCCGGGGCGACGCGGCGGCGCGGATCGACTCCCATGCGCAGTCGATGTCGCCGCGCACGGCGCGCGCAAGAGCGCAGACAGAGGTGTTCCTGATCTCGCCCGCGATCTGCGCAACCGAATCGAAATCTCCCTTCGATGAAACAGGGAAGCCGGCTTCGATGACGTCGACGCCGAGCCGTTCGAGCTGACGCGCGACCTCGAGCTTTTCTTCCGGATTCATCGAGAAGCCGGGCGCCTGCTCGCCGTCGCGCAGCGTGGTGTCAAAAATCCTGATCTGATTCATGGGAAAGGTTCGTCCTTTTCTGCCGGTAATTTCCGGCGGGTGATGTCGGAACGGTCAGACCGTTCCGCGGTACTGAAGCTCGGTGATCTCGCGTCCGGCGACGTTTTTCACGCGCTGACGGACGCGGGTCAGTCCCATCGCTTCAAAGAAGCGGCGCGCGCGGCGGTTGCCGAGCGGGACCCAGAGAAGGAATTCGGAGGTCCCGTTTTCGGAGAACTGGGCGCGGGCGGTGTCGAGCAGCTTCTGACCGATGCCGCGCCGCCAGTATTCGGGCAGGAGGTAGAGCGAGCGCAGCTCGCCGATGTCCTCCTCGTCGGACACGCCGATGTGAAGAAGTCCGACCGGTCTGCCGTTTTCCTCGGCGACGAAGAAGCGCGCGCTGCTGACGCGCTTCGGCTCGCAGTTTTCGGGAGACAGGCGCGACAGCTCGTCCGACGGGTAAAGCTCGCGGTAGACCGAACGCTTCGCGCGGGAATAGATCTCGCCGAGCACAGGCGCGTCGGCGGGGCAGGCGGGACGGACCGTGATAGTCCCTGCCGTATTCTCGATGCTTTGGAAGGTGTGCGCCGGAACGGGCGGAAGCGACGGGTTTTCGGCGGCATAGGCGGCCGCGGTCCCGGCAGGCGTGAGCGAGTCGCTGCGGAAAAAGTCGAGCAGGGAATAGTACGCCGTCCGGCAGAGACGGATGTAGGCGAGGACCTCGTCGGTCCCATGTGCCGAGCCGCCGAGCGGAATGTAATCGTGCGAGGTGAAGAGGTTCGCGGGAGGCGCTTCCTCCAGCTTTCGGAGCGTTTCGAGATACGCCGCCGGGTCGGAAAGTCCCGTGCCGTAGCGTCCGACGCCGAGGA